>JAOZRC010000038.1 GCA_029940345.1 Desulfobacterales bacterium | reverse complement strand
ATATGATTTATAATCATGCGATTTCCTTTTTTATTTAGAGCCTGTTTGGAAAGTCGTGATCGAAGCGAAAAAGTGTGAGGGCGAGGGCTGATTTTCGCAAATTTTAGGGGCATAGGCCGGCTATTGCCATGTGATTTGCGTAAATCAGAACCGCTCTCACGCTTTTGGGCATCCTTCATAATAGCTTAAAAGTAGTTTACACTTTCATGGGGAGTGCTGAACCGAAGGTTTAGCAAAGGCCAGCGTAAACGCTAAACCTTCGGTTCAGCACTCCTTTAAAGTGTTAAGCGGAAAATGAAGGATGCCCGCTTTTGCAGCCGATTTAAGATTTTTCAAACAGGCTCTTAGAGATCAAGGTGCCATTATCAATGAAGAGAATGAGGTCTTTGTCGCTTATGTTCAGGGTTTCAGAATCCGGATGCCTATCGAGTTGGCCGCAGAATTGTGACATGGCCGTCAAAAGGGCCTTCATCCAGATTAGAATAGTCGAGCGGAAAGGGCCCCGCATGGAGAACCATATCCCGGCCATCCAAAATTCCGTTTTCGTTCGTATCTTTGTAAAGCGCGCCGATATGCTGGTACTGTCTCCCAGGCGCATAGCGGACCGCTATAAAATCTCCCGGACGTATTTTGCTCCTCCATTTGACTTTTTTATCCGGGTTCCCTTGGTTCAGTTCAAATTCATCCACTTTGGGAAACTTGTTCACCAGCATTGCGACATTGTAATTTTTGGTTATACTCTTTCCCTTCCACTTGCCATAAGCGGCTATCAGCATATCGGCACAATCCGCGCCGATGTAGTTGTTACTCTGATAGGGGACCGAACCGAATATTCCGGGAACATTAAAAAAGGAAGTCAGATAGCCGATATAGCCTTCACCGTTCCTGACAGAGACGCGGAAAACATTCGGCGAAAGCCCTCGTTTGTCAGAATCCTCAATCCCCGGGGTTCTCTCTGTCTTACCGTTCTTCTTGACCTCGGCCTGAAACCAGAAACTCCCCATATCCTTATGATGATAGCCGGCATCCTCATCAGAAGAAAAGAGCCAAGCTGAATATCGCTTCCAAATCCGGCTATACCCGGGACTTTGGGAACCGAGGCCTGAAGTCCCAAAGATCCGGATATCCCATTTAGCCCTGAAGCGGGCCAGTTCCTCCCTGTGGTACTCAATTTTACCGAATCCCACCCATTGATACGCGTTTTTCTCCCAAGGATGATTCGCGTTTTTATACATTTTTGAGATATCAGGGAATATCTGATACCACCGGATATCACCTCCGGGGGATTTGCGGACTTTTAACGTGACAGTTTGACCCTTTAAAGGATAAATAGCAGTCTGTTTTACCCACGCCCCCCTGTCAATCCGCGATTGAATCACGATTCCGGCATAGGCGTTAACCGCTGTGAATATAAGACAGATACTCCATAGTACATATCTCAATTTTATTTTCCTTAGAGCCTGTTTGAAAAGTCTTAAATCGGCTGCAAAAGCGTGAGAACGGTTCTGATTTCCGCAAATTTAATGGCAATAGGCCGGCTATTCCCTTAAAATTTGCGAAAATCAGCCCTCGCTCTCACATTTTTTCGCTTCGATCACGACTTTCCAAACAGGCTCTTAATCTTTATGCAGAAAGCAGTTTGAGAGTTTGAAGAGCGATTTCTTTTTCTTCGTCTGTCGGAATGACCAAAATTTTTACGGTGCCAGCTTTACCCTGTATTTCAAAACATGTTTTCTTAGGGTCGGCATTTTCCTCAGGATCAATGACAATTCCCAATTCTTCCAAGTCCTGGCACACCATTTGCCTGATCAAAGGGGAATTTTCACCGATACCGCCTGTGAACACAACGGCATCAATAGCGCCCATTGCAAAAGCGTATGCACCAATATATTTTTTGATCCGGTAGACAAACACCCTGACGGCGGTGTCGGCCTGCCGGTTCCCACTTTCCCTGGCTTCGAGAATGTCACGCAAATCGCTGCTGCCGATCCCTGCAAGGCCCAAAAGGCCGCTTTGTTTATTAAACAGATCATTAATCTGTTTAAGATCAAGCCGCTTATGCGCCATAAGGTAAAAGACAACCGCCGGATCTATATCTCCGCAGCGGGTCCCCATTAGCAACCCTTCAAGAGGTGTGAACCCCATACTGGTGTCGATACTTCGGCCGCCATCTATCGCCGTAATGCTGCACCCATTGCCGAGATGGCAGGTAACGATTTTTAATGTTTCAATGGGACGGTTGATGATCTCTGCCGCTATGTGTGAGACATATTTGTGACTGGTCCCATGGAAACCGTACCTGCGAATTTTATCTTCCTTATAAAGCGCATAAGGCAATCCGTAAAGATACGCATATTGCGGAAGCGTGGTATGAAAAGCGGTGTCAAAGACTGCCACCTGACGCACTTGCTGAAAAATAATTTCGCATGCTTCGATGCCATCTAAATTAGGGGGATTGTGCAGCGGCGCTAACGGAAAACATTCTTTGATGATCTGTTTTACGCGCGCGTCAATGATAACAGAGCTATTAATCTTTTCACCACCATGGACCACGCGATGGCCAATGGCGGCGATTTCTTCCTTGGAGCGAAGAACACCGCATGCTTTGTCAGTGAGGAGTTCGGCTATCAGTCTGACTGCCCGCCGGGCGTCAGCCACAGGTGTTTTCCAGGTAATCCGATCCTTTCCGGAATTTTGATAGTGAACGGCTGTCCCATTCCGACCGATTCGTTCAACCAGACCGTCAACGACCACCTGAACCTTATCTTTTCTGAATAGGGTGAACTTTACCGATGAGCTGCCAGCGTTGATAATTAAAACATACATGATTCGATTTCGGTAGATTTTCGCCAGGTAAGCTGCGATTTTATACATTCTTCACCAGGAAACATATCCAGCGGATCCTCGTATGCGGCCACTATTGTTTCGACAAATGCCACACCAGATGTCATTTTAACTTTGCTCATAATTTTTTCCCTCTTTGTAATATTTGTGATTTTTCATGCTCTGAAAGTCTGTAGCCCATAATCGTTTCAATGAATTTTAATATTCTTAAGATTCTCCCATGTCGCATCTGAATACCAAATCTCTACAAATTCATTTATAGAGCCTTTCTCTTTAAGCCGCATCTCTTGAGCAACAGATTTACGTAAGAGCGATTTGATACTGGCAAAGGCGGAACCGGGCTTTGCGCTTAAGGCCGAAGCTGCCTTGGTTGCCTCACGGATCAGATTTTTTTCGGCTGTAACTTCGTCAATCAGACCCAAAACCTTGGCCTCTTCGGCCGTATACATCGCACCTGAGTAAAGGATTTCAGCAGCATTTTTTCCACCCACACAAAAAAGCAGCATTTCGGTGCTGCCGGCAAAAACGGACGACCCAAAACTGATTTCATTTAAAGCGATCTTAGCCTTTCCTGACACCATGACTCTCTTATCACAAGCCAAAGCCAACATACATCCGCCTGCGATTGTGTGGCCATTGAGCGCTGCTATGATTGGTTTGGGATACAAGAACAAATAGGTATACAAATCGGTGAAGCGGGTTAAATAATCGGTAAATTCCAACTTGGAATATGAAAGGAATTCAGGGATATCAAATCCGAAAGAGAAAAATTTACCTTGGCCTGTCAATATTATCGCTTTTATAGCAGGATCATTTTCAAACCTGGCCAAAGCGCTGCGCATTTTTTCAATTACTTGGCCATTAAGCGCGTTGACTTTACCCCTGTTAAGCGCCAAAGTTGCGATATCGGAATTTTTATTTGCAGTTACGAAATCTGTCATAGTTTGTTATTTAACTCCGTATTTGAAAGGCTTGTTGTGATGCTCCATGCCTTAATTGTAGGTGTACAGCCATCGAAAGCCTCAATTGTTCTTTGCAGATCGAAAATCTTCAAATCAGTATCACACATTATTCATCTATTCAATAGTACATACGTTTACCTGATCAATTATCGAAGGTAATGAATATAAAATGTTGCATGTAATGAGTACTTGTTGTATCATCCCTATATGAATTTGAAATTAGTTGAGCAGACAAAATCAGATATCATTATATTAAAAAGACATTCAGAAATCAGTGTGATGAATTCAAAAAATTATATCCGAAATCAAACTGTGATCAATACGTATCCTATTCAAATTAGATGGTAATGGCCAAGTAAGGAGTGCGAAAGTTAAGCAGAGTGGAGGAACGGAGCGAAACGGTCTTTCGCTGATATAAAGCGCTGTTCTAAGGATTCAGACATGCTAAAAACATAATTTTCGGAACTGCACTTAGCTATGATTTGTGAACAGGATACATCAATACGATATCCCAGTCCCAAAGATGAAATTATAAAAGTTAAAAATCGGTTTTGATATTGGGTCCGCTATATTCCTACTTCAAGAAAATCGGAGGCACCCTCAAATAAGGAGAATTTGCACCTTTGTCGTAAATGCTTGCATGATTGGGAAAATGCCACTTTATTTGCTTAAAAAACTGTTGACGCTGTTGCTGTTGCTGTTGCTGGTTTCAATCGTGATTTTTGCAGTCTTATACATTCTGCCCGGCGATCCGGCTGAAATCATCCTGGGGATTAACGCGACGCCCGAAACACTGGCCAATCTGCGCGCCCAATTGGGGATTGACCGCCCCTTCCTGGTCCAGTATGGCGAATGGATTTATAACACGTTAAGTGGCCAGGGCAGTGTGTCAATTAATTACGATGTACCCGTACATCAGTTGATACTATCCCGTTTGACGGTAACAGGCCCCCTGGCGCTGCTGGCGATTACCCTGAGTTTGGTTATTGCCCTGCCCGCGGGGATCAATGCAGCCTGTCGCCAAAACCGACCGGGTGACCTGGTGATTATGTTCGGTGCCCAAATCGGACTGGCAATCCCGGAATTCTGGTTAGGCCTTTTGTTTATTTTACTGTTTGCCGTGCAGTTCGGTTGGTTCGCTGCCGGCGGATTTCCAGGCTGGTCCGTCGATTTTTGGGGTTCGTTCAAAGCGCTCATTCTCCCAGCTTTTGCATTGGGGTTGATTCGGGTGTCGATTTTGACGCGGTTGACACGCGCATCAATGTTGGAAGTGCTTCAGGAAGATTATATCCGCACGGCTCGCGCTAAGGGTGTCAGTGAAATAAAAGTGATTTACGGCCATGCCCTGAGAAACGCGTTGATTCCCATTTTAACCATTTTAGGCTTACAACTGGGGCAGCTCATCGCCGGTGCGATTATTATTGAAAATGTGTTTTATCTTCCCGGGTTGGGCCGCCTGATTTTCCAGGCCATCGGACAGCGGGACTTGCCGGTGGTGCGGGATATTGTCCTGTTTATGGCTGCAGCTGTCGTATTTGTCAATTTTTTGGTGGATATTGTTTACGCAATGATTGATCCGCGCATCAGATTGGCCTGAATCGGCTGAAAGAAAAATAATTTGAAACCGTTTTTTAAAAACCTGAATTTCACTTGCGGCTTTATCCTTGCACTTACTGTGATTCTGATGGCTGCCGCCAGCTTAATTCGGACACCATACAACCCCAACTCAATGAACGTGCAGGCACGTTTAAAAGCACCGTCGATCAGCCATCCGTTCGGCACAGACCAGTATGGTCGGGACATTTTATCAAGAGTGATGATCGGTGCGGTCAATTCCGTTATCGTGGGATTGGTCACAGTCGCCATTGGGATGAGCCTGGGAATATTGATAGGATTATCAGCGGCCTACTATGGTCGCTGGATAGATGAAGCACTTATGCGCTTTGCCGACCTGCTTTTCGGATTTCCGGCCGTGCTTACCGCCATTTTGATTACATCTGTTCTCGGACCGTCAATAGTGAATGCCATGCTGGCGATCGGTATTTTTTATATCCCGATCTTTGCCCGATTGACACGAGCGGTGGCGTTGACAATTTGGCAACGTGAATTTATCGACGCCGCCAGAGCCGGCGGAATCAGCGAACTGATGATTACCTGGCGGCATGTGCTACCCAATACGCTTTCACCATTAATTATTCAAGGAACAATTCAGTTTGCCATTGCTATATTAGCGGAAGCCGGGTTAAGCTATCTCGGATTAGGAACCCAACCGCCGCATGCATCCTGGGGCCGGATGCTCAATGAAGCGCAAACATTTATGGCCATCGCGCCCTGGATGTCGATTTTTCCCGGAATTGCCATTGCCTGGGCCGTTTTAGGATTCAATTTACTGGGGGATGGCCTGCGCGACGCGCTTGATCCCCAAATGGGGCAATTCGGATATAAATAAGAGATCATGAAACACGACCAACTGAACATCACAGAGGAATCAATCCGTAAGATTGTAAACGCCATTGATGCCCGCGAACTGATTACGTTGACCCGTGATTTGGTTAAAATAAATACCGTTTGGGATCCGGTTGCCGGCACCAATGAAGAACCTGCTGTCCGCCATATTGCTGACTGGGCCGAACGTAAAGGCTTTCAAGTCGAGTTAAACACCGTTGCGCCAGGTCGTCTAAATGCCATTTTGACATGGTCAGCCGGTAATGGCGACCGTGTATTGATGTTTGAAGGCCATACGGATGTCGTGACCCCTGGAAATGTAAACACCTGGAACTACGAACCCTTTGGTGCTCAAATTGTCGATGGTCGCATTTACGGACGGGGAGCCAATGACACCAAAGGCAATCTGGCCGCCATGCTGATTGCCATGGCCGCTTTAAAAAAATCAGGAATTCAGCTGAATGGCACGATCATCGGCGGCGTGCTATGTGATGAAGAAGGCGACATGCTCGGCGTGCAGGATTTTATTCGTCGCGGACACGCCGACGCTATTACCGGCGCTGTTATTTGTGAACCACAGGATGGCATGCTTTGCAACAGTCAAAAAGGCGCTTTACGAGCGAAGCTGACAATTAAGGGAAAGATGAGTCACGGCGCCATGCCGTTAGCCGGTTTAAATACGGCTCCGGCGGTTGCCCAATTAATTGAAGGACTCCGTCTGTCAGAACTTAGCGCCGTTGAAAAATTTGGCAAAGATGAGCATTTAGGGTGGCCGAGCTTTACACCAACCGTGATTCAGGCACCTTTCCAAGGTGAAGCCCAATTGAATGTGATACCCGGTGAAGCTCGCCTGTTGACAGATATTCGTACGATTCCAGGCCAATCCCATTCTAATATTCGCAGAGATATCGTTCGCCTGGCAAATACGGTCACTGAAAAAGTCAGGGAACAGTATCGCCGCGATGACGCAATTCTTAACCTGAAGCGTAATACCCTGATAAAGATCGAAACAGAGTTTACCACCGACCGTCCCTGCACTTTTACAGACCCTGACGATCCCATTGTAAAAGCAGCGGGTTGGGCGACACGCCGCATCACTGCAAAAGCGCCGATTTACGGCGGCGTGCCGGGTGCGACTGACGGAACCTATCTATGGGCTTTCAAAAATATCCCAATCATTACCATGGGCGCCGGTGACCGGGAAGTTCCCCATCAAGCGGATGAATGGGTGGATATGAACCAACTTATTGAAACCGCCCATATCTATGCCCTCACCGCATTGCATTATCTTCTTGGGGAACCGGCGTGAATACATCCCTGCTGTCTGTTGATAACCTTGCGGTGCGATTTGACACACCCGATGGTGCTGCGCACGCTGTTGACCGCGTCTGCTTGAATGTGCATGCCGGTGAAACCCTCGGATTGGTGGGTGAATCCGGATGCGGTAAAAGTCTCACTGCACTGAGCATCCTGCGGTTACTGCCGGTATCCGCTCGCATGAGCGCTGGAAAAATTACTTACAAAAATGATAACCTTTGCGAATTTACGGATGTCCGCATGCGTCATATTCGCGGCCGTGAAATCGCTATGATTTTTCAAGAACCCATGACGTCATTGAATCCGGTGATGCCCATCGGTCTCCAGGTGGCGGAGCCGCTGATAACCCATAAACTATTTCCCGCCGCCGATGCGTATGCAAAAGCGGCCCAATGGCTTGAATATGTTAAGATTCCGGCAGCCCGCAAGCGGATGAACGATTATCCCTACCAACTGTCCGGTGGCATGTGCCAACGCGTGATGATCGCTATGGCGATGGTATGCCAACCGAACTTGTTAATTGCGGATGAACCCACCACCGCATTGGATGTTACGATCCAGGCCCAGATATTAGCCCTCATGCGGCGACTCAAAGGGGAGCGGCAGATGGCAATACTGCTTATAACGCATGATCTCAGTGTTATTGCTCAAATAGCCGATCGCGTTGCCGTCATGTATGCCGGCCAGGTGATGGAGATCGCTTCTGTCGAGCAGTTGTTTGACCAACCGCTTCATCCTTACACTCAAGGGCTATTGCGGTCGATACCGCTTCCGGGAACCTCTGGAGAGAGACTTTTTGAAATTCCCGGATCTGTGCCGCGGTTGACCGCTAAAATGCGAGGGTGCAAATTCAATCCACGCTGCATTGAGGCACAAAAGCGTTGTTATAATGAAAGTCCGGAACTTTTAAACCGCGGAAAGAGGCATGAAGTACGGTGCTGGATTGGACAAAACTGAACATGGATTGTGTATAAGTAAAGGATTTTAAGATATAGAGATTTCAACGATGACGTCTGACGACCTTCTGGCAGTCAAAGATTTAAAAAAGTATTTCCCCATGAGAAAAGGCTTATTCGCCAAACCGCGAATAGGGGCCCAAGCCGTGGCCGGTGTTTCCTTTGCTATCAAAAAAGGAGAAAGTTTTGGTCTAGTGGGAGAATCAGGATGCGGGAAAACAACCTTGGCCCGCCTGATTTTGCGATTAATCCGTCCCACAGCGGGTCGGATAACATTTGATGGGATTGATATCACCCATATTAGCCGAAAAGCCATGCGACCGTTGCGACACCGAATGCAAATTATCTTTCAGGACCCTTATGGCAGTCTTGATCCACGCTTCCGGGCGGCGTCTGTTGTCACCGAGCCATTGGCCGCCCGCCATCGTATGAGCAAAGCCCAGCGCAGGCAGGAAGCCGCTCGTTTACTTATTAAAGTGGGATTAAATGCGCAAGATATGCTGAAATATCCCCACGAATTCTCCGGTGGCCAACGGCAGCGGCTTGGCATTGCCCGCGCCCTGAGCGTACAACCTGATCTGGTTGTGGCGGATGAACCGGTTAGCGCACTGGATGTATCTGTTCAGGCACAAATTATCAACCTGTTAACAGATCTCAAAGAATCATTTAATCTGACCTATCTGTTTATTTCCCATGATCTCAACATTGTCGAATATCTATGTGACCGTATTGCCGTGATGTATTTGGGACGTATAGTAGAACTGGCTCCCAAAAGCATATTTCGTTCCTCACCGCGACATCCTTACACCCAAATGCTATTGGATGCGGTGCCGCGGCCCAATCCGCATCTGCCGATTGAAACAGACGTCAGAGAAGAAGAAACGCCCAACCCTTTTGATCCGCATCCGCCTTCGGGCTGTGGTTTTCATCCGCGTTGCCCATATATGCAAAACCGATGTCGGGTGAATTCGCCTTCTCTTATTGAAGCAGATAAAGATCATTATGTTGCCTGTTATAGATGATCAGAATTTTAATTATACCGACGTGACGAATACATGCTATGGAAAAAAATATATTTGAAAAAAAAGATCTTTTGATTATTGAAGATGAACCTTCTTTGTCTAAACAACTGAAATGGGGGCTCAGACAGCTCTACAACGTAACCACGGCCGGCAACGTTAAAAAGGCGCGTCAACTGCTAAAGACCACCTTTTTCCCGGTGATCACTTTGGACTTGGGACTGCCGCCTTCCCCGGATACACCCAAAGAGGGGTTCCGCCTTCTCGAAGCGATGCCTGCCTTGGCACCTTACACCAAAGTCATCGTTACCACCGGAAATGATGAACAGGATAATGCGATTAAAGCCATTTCACTCGGCGCGGTTGATTTCTGCGCCAAACCGATTGATCTGGATATTCTGAAAATCATCCTTGAACGTACATTTAAAATCAGTGAACTTGAAAAAGAAACGCGTCGTTCGGAACAACTGGAGGAAGTCGAACATTCTTTGTGCGGTATGTATGGTAAAAGCCAGGTTATGAAGTCACTTTTTGGCTATATCCGTCAAATCAGCGACACCGACTATCCGGTGCTTATACAGGGTGAAAGCGGCACGGGTAAGGAGATGGTGGCCAATGCCATTCACCAGTTAAGCTCTCGCTCAAATCAACCGTTGGTTGCGATCAATTGCGCTGCCATACCTGAGAATTTGTTGGAAAGTGAATTGTTCGGACATGAAAAAGGTTCTTTCACCGGTGCGGACGTTTTTAAAATCGGACGATTCGAAATGGCCCATAACGGCACTGTTTTTCTGGATGAAATCGGAGATATGCCAATGGGGCTCCAAGTTAAGCTGTTGCGTTTTTTGCAGGAGGATACGATTGAACGCGTGGGAGGCACTGAAACGCTAAAACTGAATGTGCGTATCCTGGCTGCAACCAATGTCAATATTCAGGATGCGGTCCTCAAAGGACGTTTCCGCGAAGACCTCTTTTTCCGTTTAAATGTGGTTCCCATAAACATTCCGCCATTGAGAAAACGGCCTGAAGATATTTTATTTTTAGTGAATCTTTTTATGGAACAAGAATCCGGCAATCTCAAACGCGCGGATATCAGCTTGTCAAAATCAGCCAAAAAGGCCCTTAAAAAGCATTCATGGAGCGGTAATGTCCGGGAACTCCAGAATCGTCTCCGCCGCGCTTTGGCCAGTCTTGAAGGCAATTTTATAACACCTGAAGAACTCGGTTTGGTCGATTCTTCACCTGAAGATTCGGAACAAGATGAGATATCGGCGGAAACTACCGTTATCACACTTAAAAATGCCCGCATTGAAGCTGAGCGTCATGCAATTCGGGCCGCTATGGCGGCTGCTGGAAATAATATCAGTAAAGCGGCTAAACTGTTGAAAACGAGTCGGCCCACCTTGCATAATTTACTCAAAAAATACAACTTGGGAACACGGAATAAATAAATTGAGCGGCAATTGCCAAAGAGCAGTCATAATCGAATCTCAATCAATCTGAGAATTGGAGGAGTATGCCATTCGAGGACAACGCACAACCGATCCTGGAGTTGCGGGATATATCCAAACGATTTGTAAAAACGCTTGATCTGGCGGGTAAAATCGGCCGTAAACTGGGTGCCGATATTCGCGAGGATATCGTTCATGCGGTTGATAGGGTGAATCTCAAGGTGGCGGAAGGTGAAGTCGTCGGCCTGGTGGGTGAGTCCGGATGCGGCAAATCGACCCTTGGTAAAATCATTAGCGGCATTTTACCGTTTAGCGACGGCGCTATGTTGTATCGCGGTCAACTTATAAACAGCCTTACGCCTGAAAAAAACCGCGAAGTAGCCCTTAACATCCAGATAATTTTCCAGGACCCGTTCGCATCTTTAAACCCACGCATGCGGGTGCGGGATATTATCGGTGAAGCCCCGCTGGTTCACGGTATCATTCAACGCTCGGAATCAGATGCGTTCCTTGATGAGTTGATGCTGCAATGCGGCTTGGATCCAAGCTATAAACGCCGCTATCCGCATCAGTTTTCAGGCGGACAAAGGCAACGGATCGGCATTGCCCGAGCGTTGGCGGTGCGTCCGGAATTTATTGTATGTGACGAAGCGGTGGCGGCATTGGATGTGTCGATTCAGGCGCAGATTTTAAATCTCTTTATGCAGTTGCGCGCTGACTTGGATTTGACGTATCTCTTTATCAGTCATGATTTGGGCGTTGTCGAACACATCAGCGACCGGATTATGATTATGTATTTGGGCCGGATTGTCGAATCAGCGCCAACCGACGAACTGTTTGACGACCCCGGTCATCCGTATACAAAAGCCCTTTTGCGTGAAGTGCCGCGCCTGGAAAATCGGAATTTCCGTTTCGCTCCCATCAAAGGTGAAATCCCATCCCCGCTTGATCCGCCTGCCGGCTGCCATTTCCATCCTCGCTGTCCCCACACTGTCAATCAATGCCGTGAACAGGCGCCGTCTCTGAAAAAAATCGCCGCAAACCGTTTTTGCGCCTGTCATATTACCGCTTAATTGCCCCTGAATTTGTGGGCGTTCAGCTTATTATCCGATTTATGATTTGGCGCTTCGTTATTGGTTTGAAATCAACTAAATCCGTTAGAATCAGATGTAGGGGGGCAACGTTCTGCTGCTGACCTAATTTGTAGCTGATATCAGGGTGGCGAGTCGGAAATAGTCTAAAGCGATTAACTTTGCCCACCGTTTTTAGTGAATCGGCAGGCATCGCCGACAAAGATAGGCGCTGTATACAAGATCAGTTCCCGGCGATGCACACCCTACCAATAATTGTAACCGCACAGGTTGAAACTTCGACCTGTGCAATTGAAATAAAATATTCTTCAAAAGCTCCGTGAGAGCGTCATATTTGTAGTAAAATCATGCTCTGACTCGCTCAGAGTCCCATCGGGACGTATTTGTAGTGTAATTGCGCATACTCTATTATGCTGTGACTGAATGCCGTCCCGATGGGACTTTGACGAGATATTAGCCTGATGATTCTACAGATATGCCGTCCTGACGGGACTCTGAATGAATTTCACAGGTTGAAATATTGTGCGTCAATCGTGTCTGCGTAACTTGACAATATGAATCAATCCTAATATATAATTACCCGTCAGTCATAAGTTCTTGTAACCTACTGAAGTTATTGATATTTTAAAAATGGCCGCCTAATATTAATTTCCTATTATTTCAGATAGTTAATAAAACTTACTGTCTAAATTACGAAGAACTTATGACTGTCGAGATAATTAAAAGGCGTATTCATCAGATAGGGGACTTTATTATTTCATAGGATGCCATGTCCAAAATTCAAACAACGCAAGTCAGCGTACCCGAAGACGTGATTCATCTCGGAATCGGCCAGCCGGATGAAAACCTCCTTCCTGTGGGTAAAATTGCCCAGGCGGCGTCCCATTGCTTTCGTCTGAAAAACCGCCAAATATTGCAGTATGGCCAGCAACAGGGGGATGGCAACTTCAGGATCACGCTTGCCCGGTTTCTTACCCATGAATATGATATTTCCGTTAACCCGGAGCATCTGTTCATCACCGCCGGCACTTCACAGGCGCTTGACCTGATCTGCGCCCTGTTCACCCGCCCCGGTGACACTATTATTGTTGAAGAGCCTTCCTATTTCTTAGCTTTACGAATTTTTGCCGACTATCAGCTGAATGTCATCGGAACGCCAGTTGATCACAATGGTATTATTATTGAAGCTTTAGAAGAGCGCCTGGCGAAACACAAACCCGTTTTTGTTTACACCATCCCGGTATTTCACAATCCCACCGGAGTGACGTTGTCCGCAGAACGGCGTAAGCGCCTGATCAAATTGAGCCAGATGCACGATTTTTTGATCGTTGCCGACGAGGTGTATCAATTATTAGCTTACACGCTGACGCCCCCTCCTCCTTTGGCCGCGAATGATTCGTCCGGTCGCATTCTTTCATTGGGTTCCTTTTCCAAAATCCTGGCTCCGGGATTGCGTTTGGGATGGATTCAAGCCGACCCGGTGTTGCTTGAACGCTTCCTGGCCCGAAGCTTCCTCGTCAGTGGAGGCGGATTGAATCCGTTTGTTTCAAGTGTGGTGAACAGCATGATCGAACTTGGCTTGCAAAAAGAGCATTTGCATTATTTGAGAAACGTATATCTCGAACGTATTCGGGTGATGAGCCAGGCGTTGCGTCTGAAAATACCTTTCCTGACATTTTCCGAACCGCACGGTGGCTACTTTATCTGGTGCCGGTTGCCCGACGGCGCCGATACGGAAGACCTGCTTGCCATCGCGGAAACGCATAAAGCAGGATTTCAACCGGGCGTCCGGTTTTCAAGTATGAACGCTCTGCGCAATTATCTGCGGTTAAGTTTCGCTTATTACGCTAACGATAAATTGGTGCAAGGGATTGAGCGCCTGCGGCAGGTTTTGCATTCAGAACCTGTTTCTTAAAACCTTGCGAAAAATAACCTGGTTTTTTGTTTGGTAAGCGAGGCCGTGAATTTTCGTCTTGTTCCAACGCCGGATCGTTGTGTGGGGTCAAACCTTGAATTGTGAAATCGCTTGACATTTAAATCATTACCAGTTATATTTTGAAATTATGGCAAGACAATGGCGAATCGAATTTCCAGGCGCTCTGTATCATGTGTTTTCCAGGGGCAATAACCGTCAGTGCATTTTTCTTTCAGATGGTGACAAGCTGATGTTTCTGGATTTAATCGAAGCGTTCACCCGACGATTCAGCATCGAAGTTTATGCATACGTATTGATGGACAACCATTACCATATACTGCTTAAAACGATAGAAAAAAACTTATCAAAAAGCATGCAATGGTTCGGGTCTGCATATACACGCAGGTTCAATATCAGAAACAGGGTAAACGGTCATCTTTTTCAGGGTCGTTTCAAAAGCATACTTGTGGAGAATGATGCTTACCTGTCACAGTTATCGTGTTATATCCACCGCAACCCTCTCAGGGCCGGTCTTGTGAAACGACTTTCTGATTACCCCTGGAGCAGTTATCAGTTCTACGCTTTTGGGGAAAAAGTGCCGAATTGGTTGAAAACCCGATTGATTTTAAATCTGTCAGGCAGCGCAGACCCGCATAAAAAATATCGCCAGATGGTTCAAAATTATGCAAATGAACAAGGAAGTGTATGGGAGGATGTCAAATATGGTTTGATATATGGGTCACAGGATTTTATAGAAAAAATCAAGGGGCAATTTTTATCTGGCCGCAAGGATGACGAGCTTCCGCAGCATAATAGCATGTTTGTAGATTTTGAACCGGAGGTGATATTGCAAAAAGCCTCTCTGATTTTGTCATTTGATCTGAATTGCATTCATAAAGCGAAACGACTCCCACCTGAGGAAAAAGAAAAACGTGATTGTATCATCTATTTACTTTTCGAAACAGGAAGATTTTCAAATAAAAAAATTGCCAAACTGTTCAGCTTGACATATTCATCTGTCAGCAAGCAAGTCAGCAAGTTCCGGGAGCGTTTGGCAGTTGATAGCAGACTTGTGAAAAAATACAGCGATCTTAATTCACTTTTCAAGGTTTGACCCCATTCTTATTTTCAATGGGTCGGATAAAATTGTCCATCTTACTTTCTCGCAAGGCTTTGTTACCCAGGGCATAGAAACCGGTCATCATATAGATAACACCGCCAGCGACATAGATCATACGGATCGGCACAAAATCAGAGAGCCAGGCAAAAAAAATGCCGGCAAACATAAACATCGCATTCCGTAACATTTCCCGCGTCGCATAAACCCGTCCCAATTGCCCCTCTTCAACTGTGCCTTGCAGCAGCGAATCCTGCGCCACATCCCGAACAGCATTCGGAGGGCCGAACACAAAGGCCCATGCCACCGCCATCCATACCGTCTGGCTGCTGGCAAAGGCCAGTGTCAGTAAGCCGGTAGCGCAGGCATTCACCACAATGATACGGCCCGGGTACCGGTTCAGCCAGTCACTGATAGCAAGTGCCCCGAGAGAGCCTATAATCATACCCGTAAAATAGCCCGTCACCTGATAGCCCCAGTCTGATGCATCACCTTGCAATGCCTTGGCAGTGAAAGCCAACATCAAGGCTCCGGTCCAAATACCATGCGGCAGATGTTCTACCGTTTCCATGACTGTCAATGGTCTGGCGATGGGATGCAGACGCAAATAGTTCCATCCGGATATCAACGAATACCGGAATGATTCCTTTTCGCTGCCATCTTCTTTCTCCTGGAGTTTGGGTACATTTATGAGCAAGGCCGTCAGGATGCTGGTGATAAATAAAACTGCCACGCCCAATGCAATGTGATGCAAGGGAACGGTTAGAATGAGCCAGCCGCCAACTGTATAAGAAATAGCCATCGCGATCTGGCAGGACACAAGGATAAAACTGTTGGCTGAGACCAACTGCTTCTGAGAAACCAAGGAAGGTATGAGCGCCAACCGAGCAGGGCGATGAAAGACATCGGCAGCAGAAAGACCGGCTAAAATCAGATAAATACCGGCAACCGGCACTTTTCCATCCCCCTGCAAAAACCTGATCGCAATACCGATTAGCACAAGCCGAATCAGATCCATGGTGATGATCACATTTTTGCGGGGGAAGCGATCGACTGACACACCGGCAATAGGGCCCAGCAAGAATGCCGGCAGCGTTCGAAACACCATCGTACCGGCGGCCTGCAAGGTGGAATCCGTTTGTTTAAAAATCGCTACCAAAATCGTGACCGTAAACAATTCTATGGCCAGAGTGGTAGTGAGGTTGACAAACCACAGGAAAAGGAAATGTCGATTGCGTAACATTGGCACGGGCGAAATGGCGCTGTCTTGTACAGAACTCATAAGGTACAGCCTTTACTCGGCAAGGTCATTTTTTGTGATTTTTAAAAGTATGGTTTCAGGCGTCAGGACGTTTCTGCTAAAGACTGAAACCTGAACACTGAAACCTATACCATAGATTTGAATAAGATAATCACAAAATGAAAATCCAAATTATGGTCTTTGAAAGTATAAATTAAACGGCTATAGTCATCGGATTTAGGTTTGTTCTGGCATGATTTTTGCCCCAAACCAATA
>JAOZRC010000037.1 GCA_029940345.1 Desulfobacterales bacterium | reverse complement strand
CTTTGCGGATTTGATCTGCCAGTGCAGATGCCCCTTGGCCCATTTCAGCGTACTTTTCTTTTTGCAGCTCCGCTTTTGCAGCGGCGTTGATGAATTCGACGCCGCTGTCGGCAATGTTTTGTTTCATTTTTGCAAGAGTGGGGAAGGTGGCATCCAGGCCATTAAGTGCAACCCCCAAGGCATCAACAGGGTTTGACGCTGCTAATATGTATTGGATTGTTGTCAGTGCAGCCTCGCCCATGGCATGGAAAAACGCTATGGTGTTATTAAGGCCTTGCCGCATTCCGAAAAACGCCGCCGGAATCCATCCGATCCCTTCCACCATGGCAGCAAAAACGTTCACGGCCACAACTCCCATTTTCCTGAAGAACTCCTGAAGCCGCCCGTCCTTTTTAAGCTCCTGGATTTTCCCGGTGATCAAACCGACCGCATCAGCCTGTTCGAGGGCGCCGGTGACAGCCAGTGAAAACTCACGGCCAAGCCCCTGCAACAATTCCCCCATCGAGCCATACTGATTGTTGAGTTTATCAGACGCGCCGCTCAACTCACTCGTTTTTGTCTTTGTGAGGTCAATCGCCGCCGCCGCTTTGTCGCCTAAATCTTCGTATTGGGTGCCGATCAAGGCAGCGCCGGCCTGTAGCCTGACACCCGTATCCTTTGTGGCAGCTATTTTTTGGTTGACGATTTGAAATGCCTGGGCGCCGGTGATCGCACCACTGGCAATCTTCGACGTGAACCGGTCGGCGTTGATGCCGATCTGCGCCAGTGCTTCTTGTGTCCCTGTTGACCCATCTATTATTCGAAGCCTGAACTCTTTGAAGGCATCCGCAGCCTTATCAATGCCTAACATCCCACCGGCAGCACCGGTTTCCATCACCGAAAAGAATTCCCCGGCATCGGCCCCGGCATTGTTGAACTGTGTGGCATATTCGTTGATCGAGTCAATAAAATCGCCAGACCCATCAAGGCCGCGCTGATAGCCGGCCGCGATGAAATCAAACGCCTGCACAGAGTCGAGGCCGAAGTTCTTCATCAGCGTTTTGGCAGCTTGAATGCTGCCTTGGGTTTCGCCGCCGAACGCATCCTTCAGCTTGAGTGCCTGGGAAGCGATGAAGGTCAACTCTTTCTCGCCAATAGCCCCCATTTCGCGGAATGTCTGGGTGACGGTATCGAACGATTCGGCGATATTTTCCCCCAGGTTGGCGGCGTAAACCGCCTTGCCGGCTTCTTTGAGGTCTTTCAGTTCTTTTCCGCTGGCATTGACGCCGGCCTGCATCTTTTTAGATGCCTTGTCGATATCATTTTGAAATGTCTTTGTCTTGTGGTGTTGTTTCTGGTTTTCCACATAACGGGCTACAGTCTTTATTTGAGAATGTGAATATGAAAAAGCGCTATATCCTTCTTGCCAACTGAATTTTCCGCGAACAAAGCCTTTCTTATTAATCCATTTTGATGATGACCCTTTAATATTCTTGAGCAAATCCGGTATTAATTGATGGGGTTTGTAACCGATAAAAATTTGTACATGATTTTTGACGCCGTTTATGGCGATTAATTTATGCTTATTATTTTTAATAATGCCGGTAATATATTTGTATAATTCATCTTCCCATGATGCTTGAATCAGAGAAATTCTGTTTTGAACCGCAAATACGAATTGGACGTAAATCTGAGTAAATGTGTTTGCCATAATTTTCATATTCCGTCCCTACGGGACTTGCCTTCTTAGTGGGCTTTCTTTCTATAGATATTATGTCCCTAACGGGACAAAGCACGTTTGTTTTGAAACCTGATCCTCCCATTTGTCATAGATTATTAAATGTTGATGTTTACCTGTTTCATAAAAAATCGTCAAGTTTAACTTCCATTACGTTCGTAATGACGCAAATCTGACTTTATTCAAAAGTCGAGTTGTTATACCAACACAACAACCATTTTTTTCGCAAATATCTTGCAAAAGCGTCTTCAAGGAATTATAATACCACATTTATAATGTGCGTATCTTGTTAAGTAATAACCTAAACAGCATTACATATTTTGCTTTTTGGAAGTGTTCGCACTTTGCAATTTTTGAAAAACCAAAACCAGATCACTGTAGGTGTGTCATAACACCATCTGACGCATCTTATTTTACTCGGCAAGGCCATAATTTGTGATTTTAAAAATTCTATTTTCAGGTTTCAATGTTTAGATTTCAGTCTTTAGCAAAACTTACTGACACCTGAACACTGACACATTAAGGGAATGTTTGGATAAGATAATCACAAAAGGAAGATCTTAAATTATGGCCTTCTCAAGTATATATTATATGATCGAAAGCAAATAAATTCAGGATGAATTCAAAGCAAAATTATAACACACCGGTCGCGATTATCGGCATGGGATGCTTTTTTCCCAATGCATCGGACCTGAAGAACTACTGGCGCCTGATTTTCAAGGGTGAAGACAGCATCATTGATGTGCCTGCCACGCACTGGTCGGCTGCGGATTATTTTGATGCGGATCCGCATAAGCCGGATTACACTTACTGCAAGCGTGGTGGATTCATATCCCCTGCCACATTTGATCCGGTTGAATTCGGCATTCCGCCAAATACATTGGAAGCCACGGATACATCCCAGCTATTCGGGTTGATGGCCGCCAAGATCGCCCTTGAAGACGCCGGTTACGGACAAGCGAGTGACGCCGACCATAGCCGCACGAGCGTTATATTAGGTGTTACCGGCACCCAGGAACTGGTGATCCCGTTGAGTTCACGCCTCGGTTTCCCCAAATGGCGACGGGCGCTGGAAGCATCCGGAATCAGCCCTGAAAAAACCGAAGAAGTGATCCGACGGATATCTGATGCGTATGTTCCCTGGCAGGAAAATTCATTTCCGGGCCTTTTAGGCAATGTGATTGCCGGACGAATTGCCAACCGTTTGAACTTAGGCGGCTCCAATTCCGCGTCGGATGCGGCCTGCGCCAGTTCGATGAGCGGCATCCATATAGCGCTGATGGAATTGATAACCGGTCGCAGCGATATGGTTGTAACCGGCGGTGTGGATACGCTCAATGATATTTTCATGCATCTATGTTTTGCCAGCACCGGTATATTATCGCCCACCGGCGATGTCCGTCCGTTTAGCAAAGATGCGGATGGCACGGTTTTAGGTGAAGGCGTGGGCATCGTGATACTAAAACGTCTTGATAAGGCCGAGCAGGATGGCGACCGGATATACGCGGTGATCAAGTCCGTGGGGGTTTCCAGTGACGGCAAATCCCAAAGTATCTATGCACCCAATGCCAAGGGGCAGTTGCGAGCCTTGCACCGCGCTTACGATCTGGCCGAAGTCGATCCCGGCACCGTCGAATTGGTCGAAGCACACGGAACCGGCACACGGGTGGGCGACCGGGTGGAGCTTCAAGCGCTGACTCAATGTTTTAACACTGCATCACCTGATAATAAAAACGATCAATGGTGCGCACTGGGAGCGGTCAAGTCAATGATCGGCCACACCAAGGCGGCCGCCGGGTCAGCCGGACTGATTAAAGCCGCCCTGGCACTGCATCACAAAGTGTTGCCGCCCACTATTAAAGCCGATATTCCCGACCCGGACTTGAAAATTGAGGCCACACCGTTTTATCTGAACACCGCCGCACGCCCCTGGCTCTCAAAACATGATCATCCGCGACGATGCGGGGTCAGCGCATTCGGCTTTGGCGGCAGTAATTTTCACATGGTTTTGGAAGAGTATCATGCGGAAAAAAAATTAATCGCATGGCATGGCGCGGTTGAAATCATCGCCTTATCCGGATCAATCCCTGGGATACTTATCCAACGGCTAAACGATCTGAAAAAGCGCGTTACCGATGATTCGACAACGGATAATGACATCGCCCGGCTGGCACGCCAGACCCGGTCTGAATTCATATCTGTGGATGAACACCGCCTATTGCTTGTTTTAAACCGCCCCGAACAGACGTCAATGGCGTTGGCCTTATCTCAGCTTTGCGACCAGGCCCTGGAAGAGATTTCCGCCAAAGGTGTTACCGAGCATTCCGGGGAACATTGGCACGTTGAAAATATTTATTATGGCGGTCCGCTCCAACCTGGAAAACAGGCTTTTCTCTTTCCGGGCCAAGGCAGCCAGTATGTGGGCATGGGGCGTGATTTGACCTGTGTTTTTCCCTTGGCTTTCAATACGCTCGAAAAGTTTGATGCCTATAATAAGGATTCCTTCTGTTTAAGCGATTTCATTTACCCGCGGCCCACAACGGATAAAGGGGAACGCCAAAACCAGGAAATCGCCCTACGGGCAACCGCAACAGCACAACCCGCATTAGGCGCTGTGAGCGTGTCCATGCTAAAAATATTGGCTTTTTTCGGCGTAACGCCAGACGTTGTCGGCGGACACAGCTATGGTGAATTGCCCGCCTTACACGCCGCCGGATGGATCGACGAGGAAACGCTGATTCGGCTTTCGTTCACACGCGGCATATTAATGGCTGAAGCGGGCCTGAAGCATCATTCCGGAAATAGCAAACCTGATGGTGCCATGCTGGCGATTAAAGCGCCATTGGCCGAAATCGAAAACCTGATCAGCGAAGTCGATGCTGATGTCGTTCTGGCCAATCGCAATAGCCCTGATCAAGGCGTGGTGTCTGGCGCGGCAGAAGCCATTGATCAGATCAGCCAATTATGTCGCGCAAAAAAGTTCCGCTGCTTACAGTTGCCTGTTGCCGCCGCTTTTCATAGCCATCTGGTTAAAGATGCGCAAGTGCCTTTTGAAAAAATTATCCGAAAGGTCGAAATCACCCCGAAGAAAATCCCTGTTTATGCCAATACCACGGGAAGTCCATATCCATCGGATGTATCAGCGGCCAAACGGATATTAGGTGGACAACTGGCCCATCCGGTTGATTTCATCAATGCTATTGAGGATATGTATGCTAACGGCGTTCGCACTTTTGTGGAAGTCGGGCCTAAAACGGTGCTTTCCGGACTGGTCAAATCAATCTTGAAAGGCAAAAATTTTCAAACGCTTGCTACTGATCGCTCATCCGGACGTAATAACGGCCTGACGGATCTGGCTCATACGCTCTGTCATCTGGCCTCGGTCGGTTGTTCGGTTCACCTGGAACCGTGGGAAGAAGCGGTTCCTGGAAAACGCAAACCCGGAATGCGTATTTCCATTTCAGGTGCCAACTATGTGAATCCTCAATCAAAAAGTGTCAACAAAAACGCTTTGAAAAAGCAATCTCCTGATTTACATTCACCAATAAAACCGATAGAAAATAACCAACATGCGCATCTAAAAGCGGCGACTTCCAAACAAAGCAGCACGCCGCCATTGCCAACTACGCATCATCAAAAGAAATCCGTGCCAATTAATAACAACGCATTCAATACGTTCGGAAATTTACAGCCGACGGCTGTCAAAGCGCCTCAATCAGATTCAAGGCGCAATTTACTTAATGCAACCCCACCCATAAACCATACGAAAACAGATACTACCAAACAGCCTCAACCGGCCAGGAAACATAATGATATGAGCGATGCACTAAACACCGTTCGCGAGGGCCTCAAAGCGATGCAGGCGCTCCAAACGCAAACGGCTTTGACACATCAGGCCTTCCTGGAAACCCAAACCCAGGCCAGTCGAACATTGGAGCAAATGATCGCCAGTACGCAGGCGCTTAACGGGACGTCACCAGGTGGGAAAACCGTTCCGACTGAAATCTCGCGGGCGAGTACTGAACCGCTCCATGCGATGGTGGAACCGATTTCATCCGCTCAATACAAAATTCCGACTGTTCAAACGCCGCCCTCAATACCGACGCCGGAATCAGCCTCACGGTCTTTTCCGAACGATAAAAGCGCGTCATCAACGATAGCACCGGCTGTTAGCAAAGCGCCTGAAAAACCGGCCCCAAGGTCAGATCAGTCTGTGGATGTTAGACATTCGGAACTGATGGACAACCTTATTGAGGTGGTTAGCGAACTCACAGGCTACCCTCAAGAGATGCTGGAACCGGATATGGATATTGAAGCCGATTTAGGCATTGACTCTATCAAACGTGTGGAAATTCTTTCCGCTTTAGAAGAAAAACAGCCTGACCTTCCACCGGTTTCACCGGAAATCATGGGCGAGTTGCACACGCTGAAACAGATTGCAGATCATCTGCAAAATGCCGCATCCGATGATACGCCCGCCGCTCTGACTGCCGTCAAACCTGATGCTATTTCAGAACATGCAAAAAAGTCCGAACTGACCGCAACGCCGGCCCTTGCCAGTGGTGCGATAATGGCCAGTTTAATGGAAGTGGTTAGTGAACTGACCGGTTATCCGCCGGAAATGCTGGAACCGGATATGGATATTGAAGCTGACCTGGGCATTGATTCCATCAAACGCGTGGAAATTCTATCCGCATTGGAGGAAAAACAACCGAATCTTCCCGCCGTTTCACCTGAACTGATGGGAGAACTGAAAACCCTTGGCCAGATTGCGGATTACCTGGATACGGCTGGCGGTGCGGTCGTTTCTCTGCCTGACGCTCTAACGGGGAAGCAACCAGCTCCTTCTTCCGATGAAGATGGGTTGACCCGCAGCTTGCTTGACGTAGTCTCCGAATTAACCGGTTATCCCCAGGAAATGCTGGAGCCGGATATGGATATTGAAGCGGATCTGGGCATTGATTCCATCAAACGGGTGGAAATTTTATCGGCTTTGGAAGAAAAACACCCGAATTTGCCGGCGGTGTCTCCTGAAATGATGGGAGAACTGAAAACCCTCGAACAGATTGTGCAATATTTACAGGATGCATCCGGTGCCGATGAAGTTCAAAACCGCGAAAAAATGGCGGATGGTGTTGATGCGGCTTCAACCCCATCGGATACATCAATATCCAAGGTTGAAAGACGCTTGATCAATGTCATCGAATTGCCGCCGATCGCGAACGAAACGTTTGTTTGTGCTCCCGATCGAACAATTCTGGTTACGGATGATGGTACCGGTCTGGCCCAGGCCATTGTCACCCAATCAGAGGCCGCGCAAAACAATGCAATGTTGATCACGCCTGATGAATTAGAAGTAATCCTAAAAGATCAGTTGGCCCTGCCGGCCTTAGCCGGATTGATTATTTTGCCGCCTGAAAAACCGGATCATTCGCCGAATAAATCTGCTGATGCGCAAGCGCAGATAAATTTTCTTAAAAATGCCCTGGCATTGGCTAAATATGCGGCTCAGGATTTATCAGATGCCTGTTCTGACGGTGGCGCGCTTCTGGCAACGGTTACGCGGTTGGATGGCGCGTTCGGTTTTAACACAAGCGCCCTTTTTACCAATCAGAACAACGCGCCGATAACCGGTGCATTAGCCGGATTGGTCAAAACAGCGGCGCTCGAATGGGAAAATGTGCGTTGCCGCGCCATTGATGTGGCGCCACAGTGGCATGATACGGCGGCGATTGCTCAGGCGATAATAGCGGAACTCTTTCGTGTTAACAACGATGTGTCCGCACCGGTTGAAGTCGGTTTAACCCCATACGGCAACGGCATCAAACGATCAGGACTGATGCTGACTTCGGCACCTTTGCCGGAAAACCAACCATTGCAGACTGCCATTGAACCGCAAGATGTCATTGTTATCAGCGGCGGCGCAAAGGGAGTGACGGCTGTAGCCGCCAAAACATTGGCTGAAAACACCCAGGCTACGATTATCCTGTTAGGACGCTCGCCATCTCCCAAACCGGAGCCAGTTTGGTTAAAACCGGCGCGCACTCAAGCGGAAATGAAACGCGCGCTTCTTGAACATGCGTTTGACAATCAATCGGTCGCACCCGCCCAACTGGAAAAAGCATATCACACCTATCAGACCAACCGTGAAATTGACGCCACTTTAAAACAATTGGCGGAGATCGGTGTTCAGGCGCATTACTACGCTGCGGATGTGCGCAATCGTGACGCTCTGCATGCGGTTATCGAAGAAGTGCGTAAAACGTATGGTCCGGTCATTGGATTGATTCATGCAGCCGGTGTATTGGAAGACCGGCTGATTGTAGACAAATCCATGGCGCAGTTTGATAACGTTTTTGAAACCAAGGTTTGCGGACTCAACAATCTTCTCGAAGCCCTTGAAACAGACCCGTTAAAACAGATCGTTCTTTTTTCTTCTGTTGCCGGCCGCATGGGCAATAAAGGCCAGGTGGATTACGCCATGGCCAATGAAGCGTTAAACAAAATGGCGCAGCGCGAAGCCCATCGACGTGGGAATGTATGCAAAGTTATTGCGCTCAATTGGGGTCCTTGGGATGGCGGTATGGTCTCTCCAGGACTGAAAAACGAATTTGCCCGCCGCAACATCGAACTGATTCCGCTTGAAGCCGGCGCTTTATGTATGCTTCATGAAATGAGCCAACCTAAAAACGATCCTGTGGAAGTTGTTTTGGGGGCCGGTTTGACAACTATGCCTCAAAACACCGCCGCGGCTGTTAATGAGCCGACTGAAATGGTGCCGGATTTACACGATGAAACATTGTCTTTGACCTTTAAACGCGAAGTTAATCTGACGAGTTATCCGATTCTGAAGGCGCATGTTTTGGATGGCAAACCGGTGGTTCCCTTTGCTTTGATGACAGAATGGATCGGACATAGCGCACTGCATGACAACCCTGGTATGCTTGTCCATGGCTTTGATGACATGCGCGTACTACAGGGAGTCAAACTGGATCACAGCCCGCTGATCATCCGGCTTTTCAACGGTCGCGCCCGTAAAAATGGCGATGCGTTTGAAGTCAATGTTGAAATTCGCAACGGCCTCAAAAAAAATGGCGCCGATCTGGTGCATACCCGCGCCAAAGCGATTTTAACCCATTCCCTAGCTAAACCGCCTGTGTACCTGAAACTGGCGGATGCTCATTTAAACGGGTATTCCCGCACAATGGATGAAGTCTACCGGGACATTCTTTTTCATGGGCATGAACTGCGGGGGATTAAGCAGATTCTGGGTTGCACGCCCCAAACCATGGTGGCGCAGATCAATGGTGCGCCTACGCCGGATAAGTGGATCCAATCCCCGCTGAGAAGCCGGTGGCTGAGTGATCCGTTAATACTGGACAGCGCTTTTCAAATGGCCATTATTTGGTGTTATGAAGAAAAAGGTGCTGTATCGTTGCCGATCTATAGCAAATCCTTTCGACAGTATCGGGAAACATTTCCGGCCGGTGGCGTTACCGCGGTTCTTGAAATCACGGAAGCGAACAATCGCAAAATGAGAGGGGATTTTACTTTCCTGGATGCGGATAATGTCGTGGTGGCGCGTATCATCGGATACGAGGCGATAATGGATGCCTCGCTGGCAGACGCTTTCCGCAATAATCGTTTTGATGTAAAGCGGGCGGCGTAAATTGGGAGAGCTGCTCATTCCGTCGGTCAGACAATGCTTCCGACTGATACGCAAGATGGAAATGATGAGTCATATCAAGGCGCATTCGTTGCGTGTCTGCCAGGTGGCCGAATTACTGACCGACCTTATGGCAAAAGCTCATATCCTCCTCAACCGTGACCTCGTGTATGCCGGCTCCTTGCTTCATGATATTACCAAAACGCGCAGTTTAAAAACCGGTGAATTTCATGCCGCTACTGGTGATGAGTTGCTTTGTGAAATGGGCTTTCCCCAAGTCGGCGCGATTATCCGCCAGCATGTGGCACTTGATGAATATTTTGTATCCGCAATTCCGGATGAAGCGGAGATCGTGAATTATGCGGATAAGCGCGTATTAAACACCGATATCGTTTCGTTATCTCAACGCATGGATTATATCTTGGAGCGCTACGGAACCAATCCGGAATATCGCCAGCGGCTTCGCCGTATCGGTAAATATGCGGAAAAGACCGAAAAACGGATTTTCGGGTTGATTGACATCAACCCTGAACAAGTTGGCCATATTTGTCAATAAGGCTGTCAAAAATATGGTAATGGCCAAATAAGGAGTGCGAAAGTTAAGCAGAGCGGAGGAACGGTGCGGAACGGTCTTTCGCTAATATAACGTGCTGTCCCACGGATTCAGACCCATTCGTAAAACATAATTTTCGCAATCTGGAAATGAACTTGGCCATAATTTGTGAACAGGATACGAAAATCTTTTAATTCCTGTAAGCTTAAGGCTTGCACTCCTCTATGCAACAATCTTCCAAAAATAATTATCTATCCGACCTGTCCGGGCAGGTCGAAAGAATCACATTCGCAAGTGAAGAGAGCGGTTACACCGTTGCACGTCTCAAAGTTTATGGCCGGCACGATCTGGTCACCATTGTCGGTGCGTTAATGTCTCCGGCTCCGGGTGAAATTCTTAAAATGCGCGGCCGTTGGGGAAGCCACCCCAAATACGGAGAACAATTCAAAGTAGAATATTACGAAACCAAGGTTCCTGCCAGCGTATACGGCATTCGAAAATACCTGGGCTCCGGGCTCATTAAAGGGATTGGCCCCAAAATTGCTGAAAGGATTGTGGCCAGTTTCGGTGCTGATACGCTGGCTGTCATTGAAGCAAACACCGACAAACTGGCTGAAGTGGATGGCATCGGTAAAAAGCGGATCGCCATGATCCGAACCGCCTGGGATGAACAAAAAGAAGTGCGCGAAGTCATGCTGTTTTTGCAATCCCACGGTGTCAGCACCGGTTACGCCGCCAAAATTTTTAAACACTATGGTCAAGAGTCCATCGCCGTTGTCAAGGAAAATCCGTACCGGATGGCCCGTGATATCTTTGGCATCGGTTTTCTCACCGCCGATAAAATAGCCGCTAAACTTGGATTTGAAAAAGATTCGCCCATGCGCGCCCAGGCAGGCATTATTTATGTGCTGCATCAAATGGCCGATGATGGCCATGTGTATTATCCCTATCTGCCTTTGATTACCAAATGCCGCGAGATATTAGACGTAAACCCCGCGATCATTGAAACCGCAATTGCGGACATCACGCTTGATAAAACAATTGTTATCGAAGATTTAAATGAAAGTATAGACCAATTTCAAAATAATTATAAAGCGGTTTATCTGCAAAAATATCATTTTTGTGAAAGCCGTATTGCTGATATGTTAATACGCTTAAAATATGCACCGTCAAACAACGGCGCAATAGATGCCAAACGCGCCATTGACCTGGCCGAGGCACAGATAGGCATCCGATTGGCGAAGCATCAGGCCGATGCGGTCAAAAGCGTGCTTGCGCATAAAGTGATGGTGATCACCGGCGGACCGGGTACGGGCAAAACAACGTTGATCAGCGCTATTTTAAAGATATTTATGCGCATGAAAGCGCGTGTCTTGTTATCTGCGCCCACTGGCAGGGCGGCCAAACGGATGACTGAGGCCACTGGTAACACTGCCAAAACGATTCATCGGCTGCTCGAATACAGCTTTAAAAAAGGTGGCTTTCAAAAGAACAGCAACACACCGCTTCAATGCGATTTGCTCATTGTTGATGAAGCCTCAATGATTGATACTGTTTTAATGTACCATCTTCTCCGGGCCGTACCAACCCACGCCGCCTTTATCCTTGTTGGCGATGTTAACCAGTTGCCGTCCGTAGGTGCAGGCAGCGTTCTTAATGATATCATTGCATCCGATGAAATCCCGGTGGTTGCTTTAACCCAAATTTTTCGACAGGCGCGTCAAAGTCAGATTATTGTCAACGCCCATAAAATCAACCGGGGAATTATGCCCCGTTGGCCGTCTGTAAAGGGTGGCCACCAAGCGCCAAAGGAGTTGAGTGACTTCTATTTTATTGAACAAGAAGAACCTGAAAAGGTGTTGGACACGATTATACAACTTGTACAAAAACGTATTCCCTTGCGTTTCGGTTTTCACGCAGTTGATCAGATCCAGGTGCTGACACCCATGCATCGGGGGATTGTCGGCGCAGGCAATCTCAATACCAAACTGCAAGAATTTCTAAATCCACGCAAAGATGGCCTTAATCATGGTCACCGTAAATTTAAACCGGGCGATAAAGTGATGCAAATTCGCAATAACTACGATAAAAATGTATTTAACGGTGATATCGGCCGCATTGATAACATCTCTTTTGAAAATCAGCAAGTGGTGATATTTTTTGATGGGGCAATGGTAATTTATGAATTCAGCGAATTGGACGAAATCACTTTGGCTTACGCCGTATCGGTGCATAAAGCACAGGGATCTGAATATCCGGCTGTGGTCATGCCGATTCTGATACAGCACTACATGCTCTTACAACGCAACTTAATTTATACCGCGGTTACGCGCGGACGGCGTTTAGTCGTACTCGTGGGAACACGCAAAGCGTTGGCCATCGGCGTACATAATAATAAAACCCATAAACGCAATACCGGTTTGCAAGATCGACTATTCCAAAGAAACGTTAAAAGGTGAACATCCAATACTCAACCTTCAACATCCAATAATGAAACACGAACATTAAAACCTATTATGCAACCATTACTTCTCGCGTCTCAATCCCCGCGGCGCAAATATTTGCTTGAGCAAGCAGGGATACTCTTTGAAATTGTTCCCAGTCAGATTGACGAAAATTCTTTCAACCATCGGCGGCCCGAAACGCACGTAAAAAAATTAGCATTGGCAAAAGCGGAAGAGATCGGCATGCAAAATCCAGACAGGTGGGTGATCGGAGCTGACACTGTCGTTTTTATAAACGAGAGTATTTTGGAAAAACCAACTTCAAAAGTCGATGCACGCAAGATGCTTCAACTACTCAGCGGTAAAACCCATCAGGTATACACCGGGTTTGCCATCTATAATTATCAACAGAAGCACCGATACGTCGATCATGTTAAAACCGACGTAAAATTCAAAGTGCTCAGCCATGAGGAAATTGAATGGTATCTTCAAACCGAGGAGCCTTATGATAAAGCCGGAGCTTACGCAATTCAAGGATTGGGGGCGTCGATGATCAAAAAAATCAACGGCTCCTACACAAATGTTGTGGGCCTTCCCGTGTGCGAAGTCGTTGAACACCTTATGAATACCGGTGTGGTTGCACGCTAAAAAGGTATTGATGTTTCACGTGAAACATTTAGAAATATAGATAGGGAATTGAAAACAGTGATCATCATGTCCGTGACGTGACGATGAAAGAAGACTGGTCACGAATTCGAACGAATCCTCATATCTTTGCAAAATTGAGAAGTTTTGCTATCAGTATCTTGAGAAAGAACAATGTTAAAAATGTCAGCCTCGAACTTTTTGGAAACTGTATGAACCTTAATTACGTCGGAGTTCCCTATAACTGAACAGCCCTGACAATCATAGTCTTATCAAGGTAGGCCTGAAAAGATCGGTTCCCCCTTTTTTTTAGCCGGTCATCATTCAGATCACATTTAAGACGTTTTATCATGCGTTCAACCGAGGGACGTCGCGTCATTATCGCTTCGAATCGTTTTGCCATGGGCGGATCGTTTTGATCAATATACGGATCATTTTGATCAATATAGGGAAATATAAAAGGATTCTATACCAATTCGCGTCAGGGGAATTGAGAAGAAGCCAGTCGTCATTATCAATTACATGAATCAAAGGAAGTTGCCCTGAAATTGGGCAGGGGTTAAATTCAACATTCTTTTTCTCCTTTTTACACGCTATTTTGTAATTATTACTCGTTTAATTTCTTAAAACACATACATTTTTCTGTATTTTGGCCAGTTTTTTTCATAAAAATGAAATCATGCTAGTAAAATTTACAAAATATATCAAGCCTTTTTGGTGTATCTCGCTGAATTGTTAGATTAAATTACAATTATGCGTTGGCTCTATAGATATTTTGTCCCTAACGGGACAAAGTGTAAACCGACGAATGAAAGATGCCGAAGAAATCATGGGCCAAGATAAGTCAAATCAGAACATTCGCTGTAACCCCTTTTGGGCGGCCTTTTGCTGTCGCGGGTATTTTATCGCCTTTTTAAATGCCTGGCGTGATTTTGCCACATCTCCCATGGCCCAGGCGGCATAACCGGCCATAAGCCAGGCGTAACCGGGCTCGATTTTCTGATTTGCGGCGGCGGTAAACACCGACAGGGCTTCAGCATATCTTGCGAGTTTATAGAGAATCTCGCCTTTGAGTACCATTCGCTTAAGGTCATCTTTGAGACCGCTTTCCTGGTTAAGCCATTTCAGCGCTGTTTCAGGTTGGTGCAGGCGGATGTAACCTCGGGCGATTTTTATCTGACCGTCGCTGGTCATTTTTTGCGAGAGTATTTTTTCATAAAGCCGCACCGCCAGAACCGGAATATCCAACGTCATATTCAAATCGGCTGCCAGCTTGGTTTCTTGCGCTGTCAAAGGCGCTAAAAAGCTTTTAACAGTCAGCGCCGTGAGCGCAGGCTTATACCGGTTTGCGTTAAGATGCAGATGCGCCAAACCCTGCCACCATTTGGGCTCTGTGGGATATTGACGAATAAGCCACTTGACATATTTAAGCGCTTTGACCTTCATATCTAACGCCAAATACTGCTGTAAACGGACCTCTTGCCAACGCACCTGCCTGGTGCCTGAAGTGATTTCAGAAAGTTCCTCAATAAACGGCAATGCCTTACGGGGGCGGTCAACGCTGAGATAGGCCTGCACAATGGTTTCTTTCCATTCAGATTTAATGGCATGCGGATGGCGCTTTGATAATCGTTCAAACAGGGGCAGCGCCAAGGTTTTGGCATCAGCAGTGAGCAGGCAGACGGCGGCGTAATAAAGGATTTGCGGTTTTTTATCAGCGTCGGTCTCATACCCTTTTAAAAACGCATGGCTCGCATGAACATAATCGTTGAGATCATACTGGCATTTGGCCAAATTCATCCAGGCGGATGAAAAATCGGGTTTGGCAAGCACTGCCGCCCGGTATTGGGGAACTGCCTTGGCGGGTTGGTCCGCCATGAGGTAACAGTTGGCGCGTGTGAAAGCGATCAAATGGTGGTGGCGTCCCCTGGGATCGGGGTCGCCGGGACGCCACCTGTTTTCACCTTTATCTTGAAAGGTTTTTAGAATATGCGCAGCTTGGGTGTATTTTTCCTTTTCCATGAGTTGTTGCGCTTTAAAAAGAACCACATGAGCAGGTAAAGGGATTTTTTCTTTTGCCCCGATCTGTGCGGATGGCAGCAACAGCACCCATAAGATTATTATAGCCATCACTTTCTGACATTGTTTGCGAAATAACCGGTTCATATCACTTTTTCGTCAATCGGCACTCCTTGTTCGTTATTCGATTTCCTTAGTTTTGAAGTACAAATACGACCGTGGTTTCCATCCATGTTTTTACCGCAAGGCCTTCAACCGTTCCCGGCGAAAATCGCCAGGCGGATACACACCGGATTACGGACGCATCAAATATTTTTTCCGGACGGCTTTCGGAAATTTTAATATCCGTCACCCGGCCTTCCGTTGTAACGATAAACCGAACCTTAACCCACCCTTCAATGCCCCTGCGTCTGGCGCGCATGGGATAGATCGGCGGCGTCCGTGCCAGGGCTGTCAGGGGGTGATCGATTTCCCCCACACCGTACATCGATTTTAGCCCTGGTGTTCCCAGCCCCGGAAGACCGATTGGCACCGTTTCCATGGGCGGCACCTGGAAATCCCTGGATATGACAGGCAGCCGCGGATTGATTTCAAACGGCAGGTGAAACTTCGGTCTGGGTGGCGGATTTCGATACACCTGCTTATTAAAAACCTGTTTTTGCGGTGGGGTTCGCGGCTTTGCCGGTTCCTTGGGTTTGGGGGGTTGCAAGGACGGTTCGGGCTTTTTGATGCGGATAACATTGATCTTTTCAACAGGGGGCGAATAATCGGGCAGTTGAGGGCTTCGGTCTGTCAGCCCAGGCATCAGTCCGAACAGCATGATATTGATAAACAACGCAAGCACCACCGCGGTTGACCACAGGATAACCGTGTGTATTCGATGAATGGTCGGATTTGGATTTCCCACTGGCGGCGGCAGTTGATTTTGCATGGGTTTGCTTATTTTTCCGTAGGAAGTCCGGCTGCAATGGAAACATTCTTCGCGCCGCCCAGGCGACATCCGTCCATGACTTTGATGGTAATGCCGGTGCGGCTTTCCCGGTCAGCGACAATGACCACGGATGCCTCCGGGTTTTCAGCAATGGCGCGTTCTATATTGGCGCGCACCGCCCGAATATCAATCTCCCGTTTATCCATATAGATCAGATCATCCTTGGTAATCCCCACCAGGATTTTGGCTTTTTCCCGGGAGGTTGCGGTGGTCGCCGTGGGGCGGCAAATATCCACACCGGTTTCTTTGACAAAACTGGTGGTTACCAGAAAGAAAATGAGCAGGATAAACACCATGTCGATTAACGGCGCCATATTCAACTCAATATGTTTTTTCCTCGCTTTGCGCGCGGCGGTAATATTTAACATCGGTCAGACTCCCGGATACAAATAAAGTCTAAATCTCAAAATACAAAATGCAAATTTTAGGTAGTTAACGGAACATGAGGTATCCAAGCCGAGGGTATTTGTATTTTGTCATTTATAATTTTCGGCTACCCACATAAGGCGGGACAGACGTAGGTTGGGTTGAGGAACGAAACCTGACATCAGCCTGAATTCGTCAGGTTTCGTTCCTCAACCCAACCTTGTATTATTGGCCC
>JAOZRC010000497.1 GCA_029940345.1 Desulfobacterales bacterium | reverse complement strand
ATCTCGGCCTTACGACTTTCTATCCGATTGCGCGTTTTGATTATCGGTTCCTTATAGACGTCATCAGGAGTCGATGTTTTGGCAATTGCCTCACAATCGTGATGTGAAACACACTCATCTTTTAGGGGAAAAAGCCTATATTCCGAATTTCAGCATCTTTGGGCGGGTATCGTGATTACCCCCCAAATCCGTTATAATCAGCCTTTCTCAATCAGATGCAGCCAGCATCTTGTAAACCGGAAAATGAAGGATGCCCAAATCCGGTGATTTTTGAAACTGAAAAATTCGATCTGAGCAGTTAAACTTTGCCTGGGCAGGATGTTGCCGGAAAAGAAATCGTCATCCTTCATTTTCCGGTTTACACTTTTTTGAATTTGTCGTAGGTTGGTCTGATCAGGCAGCGTCTGGTAATGATAAGGGCGTCTGTTTGGTCATTAATTTACCCATCTATCTGAGTGAGACTGAATAAATGACGGCGCAAACCATATTGCTTGTGGATGATGAAGAGGATATCCGGGATGTTTTGAGCATCTCATTGGAAGATCGCGGCTATCGGGTTTATACGGCTGAAAATGGCCAGGCTGCCCTTGATATGCATGACCAGGTGAACCCGGCTATTGTGATTACAGATATCAAGATGCCGGGTATAGACGGGATTCAGCTTTTACGTGAATTAAAACAGCGCAATCCTGATATCGAAGTGATTATGATCACAGGTCATGGCGACCTTGATCTGGCGATTCAAAGCCTGAAATTGGAAGCCACCGATTTTGTAACCAAACCGATTAATGATGATATTTTGGAAATTGCCCTCAAAAGAGCGCAAGACCGTATGCGTATGCGTGGCCAGTTGCGCGCATACACTGAAAATCTGGAAAAAATGGTGGAAGAGAAAACCCGTCTGCTGATTGATTCCGAACGTATGGCGGCTGTGGGAGAAACCGTTTCAGGCTTATCGCATGCCATTAAAAATATTGCCGGCGGCCTGAAAGGTGGCGCTTTTGTCCTTGAGAAAGGAATCACACTGGATAACAAGCCCTATCTCCTCCAGGGATGGGAAATGCTGAAAGGCAATGTTGATCGTATTCGTAATCTTTCGCTTAACTTGCTTAATTACGGCAAAGCCGCTGCGATGCAATACCGGTTGTGCGACCCCAACCAGCCTGCCAGGGAAGTGTCCGAACTCATGGCGCCGCAGATGAAAAGTAAAGGCATCTTAATGCAAACGGAACTGGCGACAGACTTAAAACCGATCTGTTTTGATCCCGAAAATATTCATCGCAGCCTGCTCAACCTGGTGACTAACGCCCTTGACGCCTGTCTTGAAAAAAGCGCCTGCTCTGAAAAGAAAGAGGTTTGCCTGCAAACTTCCAAACCACCCGGATGGGGCGTTGAATATCGGGTCAGTGATAATTGCGGCGGGATGAATGCCAATGTAAAAGATAAACTTTTTCGCACTTTTTTCAGCACAAAAGGCGTGCGTGGTTCCGGTATCGGGCTAATGTTAACTGGTAAAATTATCAAGCAGCATGACGGTGTTATTGAGGTGGAATCCCAACCCGGACGGGGCTCTCAATTCAGAATCCGACTTCCGGAAAGATTTATCGAACATCTGATATCGAATAACGAGTAACAAAAAATGCCACTTGTCCGACTACAGAAATATCTTTCCCAAGCCGGTTATTGCTCCCGCCGGAAGGGAGAAAAGCATATCGCAAGCGGTCATGTAACCGTAAATGGCGAGACAGTCACGCAACTTGGCGTTAGTATCAATCCGGCGTCAGACCGGGTTGCGGTCAATGGCCAAACAATTCGGGTGCGCTCTGAGCGGATTTATATTGCCTTGAACAAACCTGCGGGTTATATTTCAAGCTGTAAACATTACAATGCACGGATCGTGCTTGATCTGATCGACATTGAGGAGCGAGTCAATCCGGTGGGGCGCTTAGATAAAGACTCGGTGGGGCTTTTACTTTTGACCAATGATGGCGCCTTACACCAACGTCTGTCACATCCTTCTTATGATCACGAAAAAGAGTATGAAGTAACCGTTGCGCGCCCTCTGTCAGATGGCGCTTTGCGAAAAATGGCGGCCGGAATACTTTTGAACGGTGTCAAAACCCGTGCGGCTAAAATTAAGCGTATCGCATCGCAACAATTCCGTATCACATTGCAAGAGGGGCGCAATCGCCAGATTCGTCGCATGGTTGCGAAAGTGGGGGGCAAGGTGGTCCGACTCAAACGTATTCGAATTGCCTGCCTGAAATTGGGAAACCTGAAAGAAGGACGCTGGCGCCACCTGACTGATGTCGAAAAAGCGACTTTGATGAATTCGGAAATCAATGTTCGAAAACGCAAAGGATAGCCAATAATGCGCTATGAAGGCCCCATATATCGACCGCCCAGTGAGGCTGATTCACTCTTAATACAGGCAACCGTTGGGTGCCCCCATAACAAATGCACCTTTTGTATGGTTTATAAAAAAGGCCCACGGTTTAAAATTCGACCGGTTTATGAAATTAAGGAAGATTTGCTGGCCGCCCGTGAGGTTTATGGCCCGGATGTCCGCACCCTGTTTTTCCCCGCCGGTAATACGATCGCTATGAAAACCGATGATTTGTGCGCCATTTGCAGCTATGCCAGGGAGATTTTTAGCGGTTTGCAACGCATCACGGTTTATGGCTCATCCCAATACATTTTTAAAAAAGGCGCCAAAGACCTTCGGCGTTTGGCGGCGGCGGGCTTGTCACGGATTCATGTGGGCATGGAATCCGGTGATGATATTATCCTGAAACGGATTCGCAAAGGAAGCAACTGCGCGGAACAAATTGAAGCCGGCAAAATGGTGTGTGCGTCCGGTATTGAACTAAGTATCTATGTTATCCTGGGAATCGGCGGTCAAGACCGTACCCAAGCCCACGCTATGGAAACCGCCCGAGCGCTGAATCAGATTCGCCCTGATTTTATGAGGCTGCGCACGTTTCTACCCAAGGTGGGCACACCCATTCTTGAAGAGATTCGTAATAAAACATTTACCATGCTGGGGCCACACGAAATTCTGACTGAAACTGCTTCTTTAATCGAACGTATCACCACGCCTGGTTATCTGACCAGTGACCATTATACCAATTATATCAATTTGGAAGGCCGCCTACCCGATAACAGGGAACCGATGATAAAGGCAATCAACACGGCGCTGAAAAGAGATGAAGATTCTTTCAGACCGTTTTATATCGGGGATTGTTGAGCCTTGGGAATGGTGGTTTTTTATCTTTTGGTTTTGAACATACACGACATTCGGAACCTGATCGGATAACTGCGGAGTTGCTCGCGATGTTTAACTCAAAAAATATGCGATTTCTGTATAACAATACAAAACCGGAATTATGTAGTTAGATATTTGATGGAAGATGCAAATGTGGTGTTTCCGTTGGACCGGCTCCAGGAACTTGAAAAAGAAGGAATCATCGGCGAATTAGCCCCGGATGCCTATTCTTTTATTGGGGCGTGTTCTCAGATCCGTCTTAAAAAAAAAACGGCGCCCGGATGGGTTAAGATGTTGAAGGAGAAGCAGCCAGATGCCATTTTGCTGGCACCGGTCTGACCGGTTTGTCATGTGTCCGTGGGACATGTAGCCAGATTGATTGAAGAAGCCGGAATCCCCACTGTGATCGTCGCCGTTAAAGCGTTTGAAACGCGCATGCGAATGATGACGCTCCCCCGGGTGGTGTTGACGCCGCATCTGCTTGGGCGACCCTTTGGCGCTCCCGGAGATCATGCGACGCAACGGGCCGTTATCCTGACGGCTTTAAAGTTATTAGAAAGCGCGCCGCGAGAAGGGGAAATAGCAAATTTTCAACCCGAACGTGCTTGATAGCTTGGAGCATGTGCTCGCTGTTAAATTCAGCCACACTATTTTGATCTGCTCTCACTTTTATCAGAACCGGATTCCATCAAAAATGAAAGCAAAAGCACGAGAGAAAGAAAGGCGCCTCCGATGACAAGCCAAAGTCCGAGGCCGGTTGTTATTTGCAAAAATCTGATGATATAATAAAATGGATAGCTCAGGATGCCGACGCCTGCGATAAAGGCCGCCAAAACAATTAACCAGCGTTTATTTTTCCCAAAAAAAGAAGCTAATAACAAAAGGATGCCGCTGACTGGGCACAGCAACAGAATAACGGATGTTTTGGCCGGCGTATCCTTATGCCTGACCAGATCGAAACCCGATGCTTTGATTTCTCCCAGCCCTGGCAGCGTCAATCCATGCATGGCAGGGTTAATCCCAGCCGTTTTCAGCATTTGAAGCCCTGACATCTCAATCCATGGCAAGAAAAAGCCGCCAACAATTGCCGCTCCGCAAATAAATGCGACGATTCGTGCTTTCATCTTCGATCCTCCTTAAATTCGTTGGATACCATTTACTTATATAATAACCAAAAACATTCAGAAGTCTGACTACATTAAAGCGCTTTGTATGAATTTTATCAATGATTTTTTACGGGATCATCAAGATTAAGCGTAAAAAATGTCCTAATTCAACAGTATTGAGGGAAAGGGGTGGGTGAAAATAG
>JAOZRC010000036.1:15749-16660 GCA_029940345.1 Desulfobacterales bacterium | reverse complement strand
TTTTTGATATTTATAAAGCCTTTGTTTTCAGCTATTTAGAAAATTGAAGATCGTAGAAAAGGCAATTTCCACAATTCTTAAATATTATGTTAAATCAAACTGTTAACGACTTATGTATAACGATGAGGTTGAAACCCCAGGCTATATCACTTTGCCGCTCTGCGGCATAACCTCCCCCCCAAATCCGTTATAATCAGGTAAAATTCTATCACCCGAAGATGCGGCCTGGTTGGCTGGGATGCTGGTTTATCGTTTGATCGCTTTGTCGTATCAATGAAGCCCGTGTGAGGGTAAAAACAGGGCTATCTCAAATCGAGATTATCCGCCGCCGTTAGCGCTGGGATAAAAGCCCACAATCGTGCCTGATCCTTTTTATCTAAGCTTTGATAGGTCATAGTTCGGATGCTTTAAAAAAAACAGTTGCTGCTGGTATAATATGGCGGCGTCATCCCTCTTGATTTTATCCTGAAAGTAGTTTACACCTTTCGTCAACTGGAAGCCGTATCAATAAAACCATTCAAGGGGCAAAGGAAACCTGAAAATTGAGTTCCGTTTTAAAAGCGTTGCAGCGACTTGAAAAGCAACGTTCTTTGGAAAAAATAACTATTCGGTCCGATTTCAATACGGTCGATGCGTCAACGGTCATCCGGAGAAAGGCCAGACAAAACCACGATTCCCAACACAGGCGCCTTATCGGGATAATTGTTTTGGTCATTGGCGTCAGTGTCCTGCTTGCATTGGCAAAAACCGTGTTTTGGAATCCTCGCCCTGACACTGCCGGTTCATCGCCCCGGAAAACCGTTGCCACAATATCAGAGCTGACAACGGATATAGAAGTAAAAAAGCTCGAATTCGTTTCCGATATACGTCCAAAAAAGCCAACTGCTTCGACTTCGCGCACTGATTCACCG
>JAOZRC010000036.1:0-15739 GCA_029940345.1 Desulfobacterales bacterium | reverse complement strand
TAGTCAGTTAAAAATAAGTCAGTTAAAAAAAAAGGCGTAAGCGGGAAAGACCGTACAGTGGCGTTAAAACCGGCCACATCCTCGCGAACGCTGCCAAAATCAAATCAAGCGGAACCCCTGGTTCGTAAACCGGCAAAACCATTCCCTCAAAAAGCAAAAGCGATATCCCAAAGGTCGGATACGCACAAAAGCAAGATTGCGCTAAAACCGGCCAAAACAGTCACGCCATTTCCCAAATCGACAAAAACCACATCTGCCAAAAAGCCTGTATCTCAATCCAAGGTAAAGCCTGATAATTTCAGCGCAACACCATCACAGCCAAGCCCTTCAGAAGCGCCTAAAGAACTGGGCTTAACGCTCCAAGCCATCACCTGGCTCAATAATCCTCAAAAACGGTTCACGGTCATTAACAACAGTATCATTCGGTTAGGTGAAATAGTGGACGGTTTTCGTTTAACACGCATTGAAGAAGAGCAGGTTACAGTCGAAAAAGACAATCAGAAGTGGCTGTTAAGATTTAATCGTATGGATTATTTAAACGCAACGCCCTAAGTTCCGGCATAAAGCCGCAAACGATAATTTTCGACCGGTGCAATTCATTCAAAGTCCCATCAGGATGGCATATTTGTGATGTAATAGCGCATATTCCGTTATGTTGCTACAAATATGCCGTCCCGATGGGACTCTGGCGAATTTAAGCCAATTGTGCTACAAACATGCCGCTCCCACAGAGCTTATGGATGAAAGATGTCAAAATTTTCTTAAAACCTGTTCGGTTACGTTCAGGGCATAGTCAATATCATCGGCGCTGATACCATAATGGGTGACGGCGCGAAGTTTATACGGCCCCGTGGGCAGTATTTTTACGCCTCGACAGTGCAGTTCATCCGCGAAATCAACCGCGCTCTTATAATCAGATGATTGATCAGACGATATCTTCATGTAAACAATGTTGGTTTTAACGAAGTCTGTTTCAACATCAAGCCCTTTCATAGCGGCTAGGCCATGGGCTAACTTTTGCGCATTGGCATGGTCATCCGCAAGCCGCGGAATCATCTCATCCAGGGCAACAATACCGGCGGCAGCGACAACACCCGCCTGCCGCATGCCACCACCAAGCAATTTACGCGCCCGGCGGGCGTGATTGATAAAACCGGCCGAGCCGCACACGAGAGAGCCTATCGGAGCCGCCAGCCCTTTGCTTAAGCAAAAACTTACTGAATCGGCTTGCTTCAGCAATTCGGATGCCTCTGCCCCCAAAGCTGTTGCGGCGTTAAAGATGCGAGCGCCATCAACATGCAATTTTAAGTTGTATTGATGCGCCAAATCGCCAATCGTTGCCATATAAACCGCATCCAGTGTCATGCCGTGACAGCGATTGTGGGTGTTTTCCAGTACAATCAGCCGCGAGCGTGGAAAATGAACATTATCCGGACGAATCGCCGCTTCAATGTCCTCGGGCGCTAATTTGCCATCCGGCTGATTGGGAATCTGGCGCGGATGGATGCCGCCTACCGCTGCCGATCCCCCTTGTTCGTAATGAAAAATATGGGATTGATCTCCCAAAATCATTTCATCGCCACGGCCGCAATGGGCCAATTGGCAGGCTAAATTGGCCATTGTACCACTGGCAACAAACAGGGCGGCTTCTTTGCCCGTGATTTTAGCGGCCATCTCTTGCAAACGATTAACAGTGGGGTCTTCTCCAAAAACATCGTCACCAACTTCAGCCTCCGCCATGGCTTTGCGCATTGCCGGCGTCGGCTGAGTGACTGTGTCGGAACGTAAATCAACGGTTCGAGTGTTTTCCTTAGTATTTATAGTCTCTTTAAACATAATTCTTCCTCAAATCAGGGTTATTTAGTAATGCCGAAAATAATGAACGGGAGCCTTTTAACGCATGAAATTTTCATTGATGCCCTTTCACAATAATTTTATGCTATTTGTTAAAAAACTGATTTTTGTATATGGTGGCACTGGTCAAGTTTAATAGAATTCATGTAACTAACTGATATTATAAGTTGACAAAAGTCAGTAAGGGAATTAAATTTAATCTGTCTTTGTTAACCAATTTTTGAAAGGTAGATTAAATGAATCTTTTTCGGCATCCTTCATTTGCCAGCTAACAAATAGGTAGTCATAAAGAAAGGCGAACCACGAACAAACGCTAATGAACTCTGATAAAAATAAATAATTTGTGTATATTCGTGTTAATTAGTGGTTCATTAAGGGCCGCACTCCTTCAGAAAGTGGGCTACCAACATAAGCGGGGACAATAAATGTAGTCGTAGGTTGGGTTGAGGAACGAAACCTGACTAATTCAGGCTGATGTCAGGTTTCGTTCCTCAACCCAACCTACGTCTGTCCCGCCTTATGTGGGTAGCCAGAAAGTGTAAACTACTTTTAGACTGATATGAAGGATGCCATGACTTATTTTAATTTTCACTTTATAATTTGACGGGATCTTTGATGATACAAATAAAAATTCCCGTACTTTTACTTGACGATACCCACCAGCTTAACCCCCAAATTCATTTTAAAACCTATAGTAATCATTTATTTTGATGACCATATGGATAATAACTACCAAATGGGTTAGCTCCGCCAGTATTTTCAGGTTCTTTCTCTTGGGGTTTAGAAGTCTTAACCAAATAGCCTCTTTTGTACACACTTTTTTCACCCGTTTTATGGTTTATAAAGATTCCATCCCATGTTACCAATAGCTTAAGATCAATAGCTGAATCATAGCATTTAGTGGGTAATATATTTTTATAGTAATCGGACAGAGTCTGAATGTCGGCTTTTCTTCCTGCCAATATTTTTTTCTTTTGCTCCGCAGTAAGTTTCTTCCCTATAAATTTTTCTGCTTCCTTATACAATTCTTTTGGTGTTAATAGTATAAAATCAACTTCTTCGTGATCTATCTTGAGATGAAAATGTTTATTCCTGCAAGAAATACTGATAAATTTTACATGAGTGATTTTCCCAGCACGTTTTAGTTCGACAGTTGCCAGAATTTTTTCAAATTTTTTAGTTTGCGTTTTGTCGGGAACAAACAAAGTCGCTCTGATTGGAGCGCCTGCGCCAATATAACCAGCGGTTGTACAGTAAAAGTCCATCCTGGCGTCTTTATTCATCACACCCTGCCACATTTTCCTCATTTCTTTTCCCATCATATTAAAGACAACTTTAAACCCTTCATAAGTATCCGGTTTTTCATCTTTATCATGAACTACCTGACAGCGGATCAGTTGTTCCTGGTTCAGATCATTTGCCAGTTCTGCAAATTGTCGGCTTAGTTGTTTTCTGGCTTGATAAATATACTTTTTCTGTAAATGATCAAGTAATGACTTTATATATTGTAATATTTGCAATCTAAATTCTGCCGAAAGTTCATCCTTTAGTTTTTTATTGAAGCCACCTTTATAAGTGAATTTGGGCCCAATTTCAGATTGAATGATAGCCATTTCTGTATCATCATTCCAAAATTCCTGGATGTATTCCTGTATGATTTTTTCGACCACCGATTCGAATTTAGAAGGATCTTTTGCTTTTTTCATTCGTCTCACTATTTGTTTTTTCCACCAATACAGATTTTTCTTATTTTTTCTTTGTCTTTTCTGATAATTAGCCCAAATATTTTCATAGAGCACTTTTCTTCCCGCCAAAGCTTCTTTGGCAAAAGTGGTCAGAGAATAGTCAATTGCAAAGACGCCGATAAGAGCCAGGTTCATAGCACGGGTATTGAAACCTTTTGATACAACGGTGTTTAGAAATGTCTTGTACACACCCACCTGGGCATCTTTAACTTTGCCATTATAGGCGTCAAGTGCAATTTGAATGACGGACAAACCGATTCCAATATTACCGGCAGCTTCTCCAATTTTGGATAATCCGCTCATTCCTGCTCCATTTTCCAAAAAGGAGAGTCCCGTGCCTGCAAGCCCATATACATCCATCACGGTGTTCCAACTCAATATGTGGTAATCTTTATTCAATTCTTTGCTAATGCGTTCTGTATTGTAGCCTTTCAGTATGGTTACGGCATCATGCGATGCGATGGTTTTAAAGTATTTGTAAGTTTCTGTAGCAACCGTGTACATGGGGTCTATAACAAGATTAACACCCATATTGGGCACGCTATTAACCGTAAGAACAGATAGATGATCAGTAACCATTCTTACCTTATTGATTTTCGGCTCATAAAAAGCCATCACCGGTTGCCAACGATTTTTCCCCGATGACATGGATAGACATTGGATATGATTATTTTGGGGATTAAAATCAGAAGGCGGTGAAACCAGAATTTCAATAAAATCATCAAATTCATGCTGATCTCCAAGCGTTACTTCCAGAACCGTTTCGCAGTTTTGTCCATTCGGTAATCGGATAGGCTCAAGTTCTTTAACTGCCAATTTTTCTTCACCATCCAGTAAAGCAATTGGCAGAATCACGCTAATCTCATCAGTCGCATTTATAATCACTTCCGCTGTATCCGTATTTACAGTGGTTTCTGCTAACACCGCTTTGGTTTTCAAATTTGGTTTAGGATATTTTTTTGTTGCTATTTGGCTGGTTTGACTTTTTCTGATTGCCGGTCTTTCCGAAGTCCAAATTTTATCCCAAATGTCATCATCAAAAAAATAAAAAATTACAGAGCCAATCACAAATAGAACAATGATTCCAAGTATCGCTTTTCCAACAATTCTCAGACATCCTCCTTTTTTCCGGTTTTCCAAAGAATGTGCGTTTGATCTGGAAACAGGTTTTCGTTTCTGGTTGCCATTGAACAACATTTTAATTATCACAATAGATAAGAGTATAAATATAATGGTTCCTATTGATGAAAGCATATCAATAAATAAGGAATCAAATTGCGTGATAAAAATAGATAAAATGAACATAAACTGTAATATCAAAAGAATTTTCAATACCCAATTAAATGTGTTTTCTTTTTTAAATCTTATTGAAATCACAATAACGATGACAAATGAATAAATTAAAAATCCAATCATCTCATCGCTCCCTTTGCCTAAAACAGATAAAGGGAGATTCAATAAAATATAAAAACCCAGCAATTTGCTTTTTAATGAATTATCACTCATGGAAATTGCTTTCGATTCTGCTACATTTTCTGGGTATTCATCCACCAATATATTTTTAGAAGTGGAATTTGATGCCGGTTTCATTTCTTCGCCGCAATTTGAGCAAAATTTAGTTCCGGGTTTTAACGCTGTTCCACAGTTTGGACAATAGTTTGCTTCCATTTTAAATCCTTTTCAAATTAGCGACTGATGCGAATTACTTTAGCTCAATAATCAGCGCACCAATGCCATTGTTTTCAAGACTGTTTATCGCATCCCGGATTTTGTCGGGAAAAGGGTCAGATCGATTTTGTGATGACAGACGGCGAAGCTTGTTTTCAATTTCCATAAAATCCATCGGGTTGGATAGATCGCCCTTGGGATATTTCACCTGCTTGGCAAATATTCCTTTTTGCGTGTGTGCAATCACCCTGGCAGGCGTCATGGCGGGAAAAAGCCGGTCTGATTTCCAGTCCGAATACAACTGAATCTTATGGGCAAACGAGACAATATCTTTGCGGGGGAGCAAGTCAGACTGAAGGGGTAAAAGCCCTTCTTTGCCCTCAATCGCGGCCACAGCCATACAGAAAGGGATGCTGTACTGGGCGTCCTCAAAAGAATTCGGGTCGGGATAGTTATTGAGGAGTTGCAGCGCCCTTTCGAATGTATACACCTCCAGTTTGCCTATCATGCCTGCGTTCAGACTGTTTTTGGCTATTATGAGACAAAGGGCGTCAATGGCGCTGTGTATCCAACGGCAGCAGGCATACCGTTTGAAATATACCCCTTCAATGGCAAAACGTTTCCCTAAGTCTGAAATTATTTTAGCGGAATCATAATAATCCGGGTGGTCGAGGATGTCGGCAGGGCCGGTGAAACCTTTATCCGCCAGCCAAAGGGCGGAAAGACCTGTCAAGGTCGCCCAGGGGATGCCCTCTTTGGCACTGTTTCCCATGACCTGGCTGTATCCTGCGGCAGATAAGCCCGGTGCCTGAACACCGGCAACGGCCAACGCCTGGGCAAGTCTATCCGGATTCATTTTGCGCAACCGCCCGCCTGCTGCCGCCGCACCATAAGCGCACCATCTTCCCGTTGAAAGGGTATCCAGGGTGGTGTGGTCGCGTGCTGCCGCCACCCTTATGGCAATCTCGTAACCGATTATGATGGCCGCCAGCAGTTCCCTGCCGCCGGCGCCAGTTTCCTGGGCAACGGCAAATGCGGAAGGAATGATCGAAGCACCGGGATGGCCCATCGCCGCTCTATGACCGTCATCCAGGTCTGAAGCGCTTGCAAACGTGCTGTTTACATAAGCGGCCCCGGCAGCATTTAATTTTTTCCCTGAAAACCATACGTCGGATGGTCCGGACGAAAAAAGCCGTTCTGACATATCCAGAACGGCTATTGCTGCTGGTGAGCGGTATCCGGCGACAGCGGCGGCCACAAGATCGAGAATACATTTTTTGGCAGCCTTATAAGCTGAAACCGGAATCATATCCGGTGTGAGTTCGCAGGCGAACCTGGCCAAAACCGCGGTTGTTGCGTTTTTTTTATTTTTCATTTGCAAAAATTATCGGTTATACTCGGCAAGGTCATAATTTGTGATTTTCAAAATTATATTTTCAGGCATCAGGTTTCAGTCTTTAGCGTAAACGTCCTGACACCTGAACACTGACACCTTATAAGGGTATGTTTGGATATGATAATCACAAAATGAAAATCCCAAATTATGGCCTTTGCAAGTATAGTTAAAAACACTTTATTGGCTGTTTGGTAATAGTTCAGCCACTAAGTCACAAAGGTTAAAATAGTTCGACCTGTGCGGTTAGCGCTGAAAGCGCGATATATTAAAGCCCAGGGCATCGCCCTGGGTCAGGATATATCATAATATCAGCCCTGAAAGGGCGCACTGGCAGCAGTTTCCCCCTGCATTTTTTACACTAGCCCGCCCTTTCAGGGCTAATGGTCACATACAATCGTCCTCAGGGCGATGCCCTGGGCTTTAATAGCCCGCCCTTTCAGGGTTTTTTTTCAGCTATATTTCTTAACCGCACAGGTCGAAAAAGTTCTATTGATGCCGCATCTACGATTTTTTTAGCAATAAATTCTTGGCATTTTTCATTTTTCGGTTAACAGTTCGTAGTTCCGTCGTGAGGCGGGAATAAAAGCCGCCTTACGGCGGAACTACGAACTCGAGATAAAAAGTGTCAACTACTTTCAGTGTTATATGAAGGATGCCAAATTCTTCTTTTATTGACAAAAGTTAATACTTTATACGTTTTTTTGTGTCTTTGAGTCTTAGTGGCTGAACTTTTACAAAATCCCTTAAAATCAGATTACAACCCAAGCCCACCCGGATTCATAATGCCGTCAGGATCAAAATGATTTTTAATTGCCCTTAAGGCATCCATCTGTTCTTTGCCCAGGTGTTTTTCCATCCAGGGCGCCATCATTCGGCCAACCCCGTGATGATGGCTTAATGACCCTGAATTTTCCTCAATGCGATCAATGATGCCTCGCTGGAAAGTTCTGAATTCATCAATAGCCTGCATCCGGGTTATGAAAATAAAATACAGGTTGGTTCCCTGGGCATAAAAATGAGATGCATGGGTCATGCAGATGGTGTCAGGGTGCTGCTTGATATATGACCTTACATTTTTATAAAGTGTGTGAATATTTTCCCAGGTAACGGATGATTCCAGCGTATCTATGAGAACCCCGCAATCGTTTAACGCATCCCTCATATATGGGTCGGAAAATCTTCCCTTGCGCCATTTTTTCATGGGATACCCGGTAAGATAGAGTCCCTTGTTTTTCTTGCAGATCTTTTTTATCTGCCGGAACACATTTTTTGAAAACGATTTTTCACCATCCGCCTGGCCCATCAAAAGGCATCTTTGGCCCGGTTTCAGGCCCTTAAACCGCATAAACTTATCAAGGATACTTCCTTCAAGGCCGTACATTTTCATGGCCACATCTGTTTCTTCAAAATCAGACATCCTTAAGATCGACGGCATGCCAAACTCAGCCTGGCTGATTTGCCTGGCGGCATTGACCGATTTTTCAAAATCAGGAAACATGAAAGAGAATTCTTTCGTGTTTTCAGGCATATATTGAAATATTTTCATGGTCACCGCGACCAGAACACCAAAGCATCCTTCCGAACCTTTCATGATATCATTCAATTTCGGCCCCGTGGCAGCAGCAGGATAATCAAGGGTTTTAAAAGAACCGGCAGGTGTCACATATTCCTGGCTGATAACCAAGTCGCAGGCATCCCCGTAATAAGAAGACGCCTGGCCGGATCCCAGGGCTGCCACCCAGCCGCCCACAGAAGAGAATTCAAAACTTTGAGGAAAATGGCCGCCTGTATACCTTTTTTTAGCACCCAGTTTTTCAGGCGCATTGTTTAATAAATCCTCATATTCAGGGCCCATCATCCCCGCTTCCACCGTGATCGTCTGGTCAGTTTCATTAAACGCAATCATTTTATTTAAATGGGTGTTCATGACCAGGGTCACCCCTCCTTCAGGGCAGTCGAGGCCAAAGGTGACCGAACTGCCTGCGCCATATACATGCACAGGAATTTTTTTCTGATGGCAAAGGCTGACAATCTTTTTCACATCTTCCTTGTTCCTGGGATGAAGGACAATATCAGATATATTTTTAACTTCATTCTCTCTTAAATTCAATATATCTTCCATGGATTTCCCGCTTGAGTATTTCAGCCTTGAAAAGGTATCAAAAAAAAGATTGTCAAAGCCGGCAATCACTTCAAAAGCTTTGATATCTTCAGCCTGTATGGCAATTCCTGTGTTTTTTTGAACCGTTTCCTCCCCAAACTTTATAACTGTCTGGCAATCAGATGCCGAAAGATTCAATTCCTGTTTGATGACCTGCCAGAACCCTTGGCTCGGGTTTTTAAACTTGTCAGGCGCACCCCACTTGAAAACAGATCTGAAGGATTCTTTCAAAGGTGCTTTTTCGATCCAGTCCGGTGTATGATCTTTATCAGTCATTATTTCGGGTATCCTGTTATTTCCCTGATTTGTGAATATAAAGGCTCAAGGGCTTTGTACATCTTTGCGTAAACCCGCGAGTACAATTCTTGGTAAATTTTTACATTTTCCTGATCCGGTTCAAAGGTTTGTTTGATCTGAACCATGCCGGTTACGGCCTCATCAAGGCTTTTATATATTCCAAGGCCCTTTGCAGTGATAATGGCCGCACCAAGTCCTGAAGTTTCATGGGTGCTGCCTTTCACCATGGGAAGATTGAAAATGTCAGCAGTAATTTTGCAAATTTCATCACTCTGGGAAGCGCCGCCTGACACGGCCGCCATTTCAACTTTTACCCTTCCCTTTTTCTGGATTCTTTCCATGCCCTCGCAAAGCGCAAAGCCAAGCCCTTCAATAACGGCCCTGTATATATGGTCCTTGGTGTGCACATCCCCGAAACCGATCATGGCGCCCTTGGCATCAGGATGATCAAGCCCTGGCCCCCAATAAGGCTGAACCACAAGCCCCATAGCGCCGGGCCGAGTTTTTTCAAGGCGCTTGTTCAACACCTCTTCAACCCCGATTCCCATCTTTTTTGCCTGCTCTGTTTCCTTATGGGCAAACTCATTCTTAAACCAGGTAATCATCCAGAACCCCCTGAAAATTTCAACTTCGGGATTATAGTATCCCGGCACAGGGGCAGGATAGGCAGGCATAAATCTGATGGGTTCAAAATATTTCTCAGATGTGGTCTGTACGGTTGCAGTGGTACCAAAACTCAAGCTAACCATGCGCTGATTTATCACTCCTGCCCCCAAGGTTTCACATCCTTTGTCAGACCCGCACGCAATCACAGGGATGCCTTTTTTTAGGCCGGTTGCCTTAAAAGCCTCTGATGTGATCTCACCGATTAATTCTCCAGGCAATACCAGGTTCACGAATTTATCCGGCTCAATCGGAAAAAGCATCCGTGACAGATGATATTTTTTGGCCCAGGTCTGTTTTTTATAATCAAACGGAAGATGCCCGATCTGGGAGGCAACTGAATCGGTAAAATTATGGGTCAGTCTGTAATTCAAAAATCCTGAAACCTGCATATATTTATGGGTTTTATCCCAAATATCCGGCTGATTTTGCATAATCCAGTTGCATTTGCCCTGGGACTGGATATCAAAGATTTTTTTTTCAAGTTTTAAAAGCTTAAGCCCCCAGTTCAAGGGGCCGGATTGTCCGAAAACAGGTTTCGCCTTTCTCTGGTCCAGCCAGATCACAGCAGGCCTTAAGGGTTTGCCTTTTTTATCCACATTGATCATGCTGGCCCGCTGGGATGTCACCCCGACCCCTGCAACAGATTCAAAAAGTTTCGGGGTGGATGCTTTCAGCTTCAGACAAGAATTGACAAGACTATCCCAGTACAGTTCCGGGTTCTGTTCAGCCCACCCGGGATGATCGCTGAAATACGGTTCATACTGAGTCTGCACCTTTGCCAGAAGTTCTCCTTTGAGAGAAAAAAGAATCGCCCGAAGGCTCTGGGTTCCGCAATCAATGGCAAGAATTGTTTTATCCTTCAAAGCATGGCCCTTTGTTTATGAATATATGGTTCAGACGGTTTCATTTCTTTTTCCCGGCGGCGCATAATAGGTTTTCCATAGGTCTATATAGGCTTTTTTTTCATTTTCCCAGCGTTTTTTGTCCCATGGCAGGAAAGGGCTGCATAAAATTTCAATGTCATCCAGCAGGTTCTGACCTCCTTTGGGGAGAAAAAGACCGATTCTGACCCGTCTGAGCAGCAGGTCTGAAAGGGTGTGAACATTTTCATACTCTGCCGCATAACATATTTCCGCCCAAAGGGTGGAAGTGTTTTCAATTCTGGAAAATGTCTTCGGATCATAATTTTTCAGTATCAGATGCGCCGCACTGCCATATCTTCCATAGAGCCTTTCCCTGACAGCCTTTGAAACCTCATGCGCGCCGTCATTCGGGTCATGGCTGCTGATATCCGGATATTGTTTCTTTTCAAGATGTTTGGGAAGGTATTTTTTGGCAGCGTTCAAGGCATCTTTTGCCAGAAGATGAAATGTAGTCAGTTTTCCGCCTGTAACCGTAATAAGACCCTTGTCCTTCCAGACCACATGCTCCCTGGATTCCCTGGACGCCTTGACTTTCTTTTTGCTTAAAACAGGCCTGATCCCTGCTATTGACGCGATGCAGTCGTCCAGGGATATATCAAGATCCGGCAGGATATGTTTCAGCCCTATCAGAAGATAAACGGCCTCCCCCTGGCTCATGTATGGTTCCATATCAATATTGCGGTCATGATCCACATCAGTAGTCCCTAATAAAACAGAACCTTCCCAGGGGAACAGAAAAACAGGCCTTGTATCTTCCGGATGCATAAAACTGATGACCCTGTCCAGGGGATAAATTTCCCGCGGAAACACAAGATGACTCCCCCTTAAAGGTCTGATGTGAAAACCCTTGACAGGGGACGGATGAAGATTTTCGGCAAAGACGCCTGTCGCATTAATCACCGCTTTGGTTTTAAGCTCTGTCTGGGTCATTGTGCGTGTATCAACGGCATTGACGGCTGTCACATAGCCTTTACGGTTCCTTTCAATGCTCTCCGCTTTTGTATAATTAAATGCCTGCCCGCCGTTAAGACAACCTTCATGAATCAATCTTAAAACGAGTCTGGCATCATCTACCTGGGCATCTTTAAACCCTACGGCAGACACAAGGTTTTCCTTGCGCAGCCCCGGGATCAGTTCAAGGGCTTGCGCTTTTGAAAAACTTTTATGCTGTCTATTCTTAGTTTTGGGCCCGGCTAAAAAACTATAAATGGAAAGCCCGATTTTCATAGAAGCCTTTGAAGGGCCGTAATGGTCAAACACAGGCATAATGAAATCCAATGGTGTCACAAGCCCCGGGTATTGTTTTAAAAGCCGCTCCCTTTCCCTGACAGCCGCTTTTGTCAAAAGGAATTTGCCCTGCTTGAGATACCGTAATCCGCCATGCACCATCTTTGAGGACCGGCTTGAAGTGCCCCATGCAAAATCCTTTGCTTCCAGGAGGATCGCCTTCAGCCCTCTGCCTGATGCTTCATTAAAGATACCGGCGCCTGTGACACCTCCGCCTACCACAACAAGATCAAAGGATTTGTTTTCTATATCAGAAATTCTCATTTTATTTCCCGCTAAAGTTTTTGACCTGTGCGGTTGGTTTTTTATGTAGGGTGGGCAACATTTTATCATTCTCCTGATTTAAGCAGATGAATTAGGCCAAGCGACCAATTTTGTCAAAGGAAACAGCCTTTGCCCACCGATCCGGCTAAAAAACGGTGGGCAAAGTTAATTGCTTTAAACTATGTCCAGCGCTACACCTTTGTAGCAGCTTTAAATCATGTGAGTGGAAAAACGTTGCCCACCCTACATCAGATAGCAACCCGCACAGGTTGAAAACTTTTGGCCGAGTCCTCAGTATTTTGATCATACCTATTTCCGCTCCAACCGCTTGCCAGCCTGATGCGTCGCCTGGCGCAATGCGGTTATGGTGTCTGTCGTAGCGTCATCCTTTTTATTGTCATCATCATTGGCGGACTTAGCAGTTTCAGGCAATTTGACTCTTTCAGGCGATTTTTTGAAAAACGGCCTGTGTTTAGCTCGTTTTCCCTTTTTTGTAACCGCTTTTATATTGGATCGACGCATACTTGTCAACAAACCGGTGCGTCGTTGCAAAATTTCCAGTAAAAACAGCACTAACGCCGCAATAATCAGCCATTGTGCGATTTCGACATATTGCCTTTTAACAGGCAAATCATCCCATAAGCCGGCCAGATCGGCTCTTGCATGACCGCCGGTTATTTGCGTTAATGTTTGCATCGTTTTAAGGCCGAAGTCTTTTTGTACGGGTTTGAATTCAGGTGAATAGGGGAGGCAGGATGGCGCTAAACGCACCGTTTGATAACCGGAAATTTTGACCATGGGCAAAACCGTTTCCTGGCTGGTAAGCGGAATTTCAGCGACTAACATATCGGGCGAAATCCACCGCATGGGATAATTGACGCTGCGCGGTTTTTCTCCGGGACGACTTCGCAGAATCACTGCCTGCGGCGCTAAATTAAGCCGTTTTTCTGTACGTTCCGGGTCAAGCTCCAGCGCAACCTTTAAAACCCCCTGGGTCTGCTTTTGGGTAATCATCATATCATCGGGCAGCAGATTCGGCGATCCGGCGGTCCAGCGCGCCAGACTGGCAAAGAAAGCGCCTGCCTGACTGTAGTTCGCCAGTTTGCCGCTAAATTCGCCATCGGCCTCACCCATATAAGCTAGTGTTCGTCCGGCACCGGTCTGCCAGAAAGCTGCCAGGGGGGCTTGATCTTCATCTTCAGTTATCAACGCCTGATTGGCATCCGGTTTGAGATAGCACAAATTGTACCCGCCAATAGTGGGAAATGCCTTCAAGCTTTCCGTAGCGATGCTGCGCCAGGCCGCCGTCATTTTCGTCTGTGTGGGTTCCTCAATAAACGCATTGCGCATCACGGTAAAGGTGTCTTGAATAAACAAGCGTGGAATTTCGGTGGGATGGTCGGTGAAATAGAGCCGCCCGCCGCCGCGCTCTGCAATATCTCGTAAAAAATCGGCATCCCGGTCTTCGGGACCACCCAGTCCGATTACGCTGACACTTATATTGGCGCGTTGGCATTGAGTTAACAGCTCTTTGTATTTCCCCGGCTGTTCAGCATCGGCGGCGTCGGCAAACAGGACAATATGGCGCGTTTTAGCTTCGGCCTTGTGCAGCATTTCCGCCGCTACCAGAAGAGCTGAATAGACAAAAATGCCGCCGCCCCCGGATTCGATGCGCAAAATCATATCTTCATAATCACCCGTTTTATCTATCTTGGCCAGGTTGATAATGCGATGAACCACGCTGTCCACAGCGATGACACCGAATTCATCAAACGGCGACAACAGGTCCGGCACCTGAACTGCGCCCAGATTGGCCAGATCCATTTTGGTACGGCCGTCACTCACGCGCGCAGCCATGCTTCCGGAGCGATCCAGCGCCACCACAATCGCCACGGCTTGTTTACGGTGTTCTTTTTTAATTTCCATGGAAACGGGGATTAAAGGCGCCAGGGGCGAACGGAAATAGCCGCCCGGCCCGAAAGCATGTTTGCCGCCGGTCAGCATCAGGCCGGCACCGGTGTTTTGCACCCACGCCGCAATGTTTTGCATGCCTTGCTGTCCGATCAGATCGGCGCTGACATTTTCAATAATCAAAGCGGCAAAAGAGGATAATGTAGTGAGAGACCATTCTGCTTTATTCGCTCTGACCGTACGAATATCTAAGCCGCTTTTCACCAGCAGGTCCGCCAATCCAGAATGTTCGGCTTCCGTAACGTGCAGGATCGAACGCGCGCCCCTGACATTCACGAGCAAACGGGCCTGGTTGTTTTCCGGGATCGGGTCATCTTCCTGCCCGGTGATGCGCAAGCGATACGGAAGCACACCCGGCGTCGTTGCATAATCCCGAAACCAGAGTGTTGTCTCTCCTGGGTGAACCTTTTTTGTTCCTGCGGCAATGGGCGTTTCTCCGCGCATTAAAACATATTCTAACGACGTATCGGTTAGTGCGCTGATTTGTGCCTTGATAAAATAAGCCGTCCCCGCTGTCACCGTTTCCGGCGCAGTTATGCGAGTGATAGCCGTATCATCAACGTGCGACCGGTGAAATAAACGATAGTCGATAGCAATATTGCGTGAGGCGGCGCGAGTGGCCGCATCGTCAGGCGCAACGCCGGTATATTGTCCGTCTGACAACACCAGGATTCTTCCCGATGATTCGGACGGAATCAGCGCCAGTGCCATATCAAGCGCTCCCGCAAAATCAGACTGGTCATCATCCACCGCATTGACAAAACCCGCAAAAGCGCCTTTGCCGGGTGGATGTTCCGCTACGGCCTGACGACCGAAAGAAACCACACCTAACAGATTATCCGAGGGCCGTGCCTGGGAGATCAGGCCGATCGCTTCGGTTTGAGCTATCGCACTCTGCGTCGGCATGGAACGGCTGCGGTCGGCGACAACCACTGCCACTCCCGCCTGTGTGGGAAGTTTAATTACGGGACGGCAAAGAGCGGCAATCAGAAGTAATAAAATAACAATACGCAGAATGGACAGCCAGTGATTCGTGAACCGCCATTTAAGCAGAACTGCCGCCAGTGGTAGCAATAGGATTAGTCCGAAAGGATGTGATAAAAGCATAGTGGTTGATAAATTCTGATTCTATTTCCGAGACTGCCAAAATCGTTGCATACTATAGGTATTCGGCCTTTGACGCAACGCAGAAGACGGGAAAAAAGACAAGCAAGATGGTATATTCTTTTCTGGAAATCGCCTAAGTACCTGACCACAAGTTTTCCAGCATAGCTCTCGCCGGGTTTGCAACCCGGCGGCATTGGGCGGCGGGTTGCAAACCCACCTTGAGCAGTGTGGAAAATACCCGAAAACTTTTGTCCGAGTACTTAGTATCTGACCTGGCTGACAAACCGTAATTACTGATTCTCAGATTTACCAATTCAAATCTCCGCCTGAACCAACCTGTCAAATCCCACTGAAACCACGCTGTAACAACGCAACCGTAATTTATCACCGTAAGCGGATT
>JAOZRC010000496.1 GCA_029940345.1 Desulfobacterales bacterium | reverse complement strand
TTAGAAAGTAAATTTTAATAACCTACTGAATTTATTGCGAAGCTTTGGGTTTAATACCCCGCCCCTCGGGGCGCTTCAAAAAAAATTACCTTTTGATACCCCGTCCGCTTGCGGCGGGGTAGTTCATTGGATTTTAAAATTTTGCGCTTGTCTTTTAAATACCAATGATTTCAGCATGTTAAGAGAACTTATGACTGACGAGTTATACACATTCAGATAATCACCCGACTTAAAGCCCGATTAAATAATTGGGATGCTACGTTATCGGTCGGAACTATACTAAGTACTTGACCAATTGTTTTCAAGTAGATAGTCTTGATTTATTAAGGGTAAACTGATTAATGAAGTCGGCAAAGACAAACATATAGATGTAGATGTAGAAGCATCGGGATTGCATGGATACGGTCGCCCGCATCCCGAACGCTTCAACCTAAATTGGAATGCTAAAAAACTGATGAAAAAATCAAAAGCAACCATTCTTGTTGTTGAAGATGACCCCGCCATTAAAAACGGCTTGATGGATGTATTGGTGTTTAACGGTTATGAAGTTTCGGGAACCGAGGATGGTGGAGATGCGCTTCAAAAAGCCCTTATACACAACTATGATCTGATTATTTTGGATGTCATGCTTCCCACGATGGACGGATTTTCGATTTGTAAAAAAGTGCGCCGCCAAAAGCCGGCACAGGGCATCATTATGCTCACCGCCAAAGGCTCAGAGGATGATATTGTCGCCGGTTTCAAAGCCGGGGCGGATGATTATATTGCCAAACCGTTCTCACTCCGGGAATTGATGGTGCGGGTTGAAGCGGTTCTCAGACGCATGGGCAAGAATCTGGGCGATGAACAGATTAGCCTGGGCGGCATTGCGTTTGACGGTAAAACCCTGACCGCCTCACACAAAGATCGAACGATTGAACTGACGCGGCGCGAGATGGATATTGTTGTCTATTTATATCGCCATAGTGATCGCATCATCTCAAAAAAAGAGTTGCTTATCGAAGTGTGGAACTATGCCGATGCGAATATTGAAACCCGCACGGTGGATATTCATATTCTCAAGCTCAGGAAAAAAATTTCCAAACTGACTGAAAGCGGCCCTCTGATTATCACTGTGAGAGGTCAAGGCTATCGATTGGAAACCGCCAAATGAAACGTCTGAAAATCCTTATCTTAATTTTTTGCCTGGCGTTATCAATACCGCTGGCCTATCTGATCCTGCTGACCTATCACAGTTTGGAACAAGAGGAGGTGGCCGAGCTGCAATATTTTGCGGACACGATGTTTGATGAGATTGAAAAGGCGCTGGCGGTGCTCATCCTCAGGGAGGAAAAAAGGGCGGTGGATGAATATGATTTTTATTACACTCCGCCGGAAACTTACAATTCAGAACCGGCTCCGCCGTCACTATCGCAACTGCCTGATGAAAATTATATTTTAGGATACTTTCAAAATAATCCGGACGGTGCCTTTCAAACGCCTTTGGTTAACGACATTCATACTGCCGCACCACAACAGAAAAATATTTTGACGGAGCTTAAAAATATTAACCAAGTATTCAACCAGAAACGCACTGATGCCGCGGGTACGCAGGAATGGCCGGCCGCTCCCCATGTGCCAAAAGCCCAGGCCGAAAAAGGAGCCTCTTTAGCAGCGAACTATCTGAAACTGGAGCAGTCTGAAAAACCCAAAGCGCGTCTTGGCCTGGAAAAGAAACAGGTGCAGAAAATTACCCCCCGGCAAGCGTTGGCCTTTAAACAGCGAAATAAAAGCGGACCGGCGTCGGCGGCGCCATATAGCTCCAAAACGAATTCGGCTGAGAGCGTCCTTTCATTTAAAGATACGTCTGATAGTCGACTCAATGATGCCGACACAAAAAATATCACCGGCTTCTGGGGGCGTAAAAGTGCAAGGAATAGCAAAGAAATGCTTGAAACCGAAGCTGCGATCAATGCCCTGGAATCAGATGACGCCTTGGATACAAACGCCGACCGTCTGAAAGTTGAAGTAGCCCCGATGCAATCTGTTTTTATCAATGATAAGCGCATTTTCCTTTTTCGTCGAATTGTCATCGAAAATATGATTTACCGTCAGGGGTTGGTGATTCGTGTCGATGAATTTCTGAGTTATCTTGCCAATCAATATTTTGCCTCCCAGCCAATGGCGCAATTCACCCAACTCCAACTGGAAATCACCGATCAACGCCGTCGCACCGCCTGGGTAAAGGCCGGTGTTACGGCGGGTCAACCCAAATTTTCCCTTTCACGGGTTTTTCCCAGGCCCTTTTCCTTTTTACAAGGGAGTTTGACATGTGAACGCATTCCCAAAACGGCGGGAAGAAAAACCCTGACGATCATGCTAACCGTGCTGGCTGTTATCATTTTGCTGGGTTTTTTCGCCATCTATCAAAGTGCGCGAACTGTGGTGGATATGTCCGAACGAAGATCCGAATTTGTCTCATCGGTCACCCATGAATTGAAAACGCCGCTGACAAATATCCGGATGTATATCGAAATGCTGGAGCAGGGCATTGCCCCTACACATGAACGCGAGCAAGAATATTTCCGTATTTTGGATTCCGAAAGCGCACGTCTGTCCCGTTTGATCAATAATGTACTTGAATTCTCAAAACTTGAGAAAAAAGAACTCCATCTTGATTTAAAGCAGGGAACGTTTGAAGACGTGATTGCCAAAATAAAAGAAGTTATCAGCGAAAAACTGCGTCAGGAGGGCTTTAAGCTGATCATAAACCATCCCAAGATCAAATCATTTAAGTATGATCGTGAAATGATGATTCAAATTTTAATTAACCTGATTGAAAATTGCATAAAATTTGGCCGAACGGCTGTGGACAAGGAAATTACGCTCAGGGTTGGTTTCAAGGGCGACTGCGCTGAAATCAGTATTTCCGACACCGGCCCCGGTGTTCCCCGTCACGCTCTGAAAAAGATTTTTGATGATTTTTACCGCGTGGATAACTCTGCCACACGCACGACCCGAGGCACCGGCATCGGGTTGGCCTTTGTGAAAAAATGTATCACCGCCTGCGGTGGAAAGGTTGCGGCAGCCAATAATGATAGGGCGGGATGTACAATTACGCTGACGCTGCCTGTTTGAATATAGACTTCCAGATAAATAATTCGACCTGTGCAATTGAAATATGATATTCCTCAAAAGCTCCGTGAGAGCGGCATATTTGTAGTACAATTATGATCTGATTCGGACAGAGTCCCATCGGGACGGCATATTTGTAATGTGATTGCGCATATTCTGTTATGCTGTGACTGATATGCCGTCCCGATGGGACTCTGACGAGATATTAGCCCGTTGATTCTACAAATATGCCGTCCTGACGGGACTCTGAATGAATTGCATAGCTCGAATAATTTGGCATCCTTCATTTTACCCCGAAAGTAGTTTACACTTTTCGAAGAGTGCTGAACTTACAGTTTAGCGCAGGCAGGCGCAGAATGCTAAACTTTAAGTTCAGCACTCCTTCAAATTGTTAACCGGAAAAGAAAGAATGCCAAATATCCATCCGATTCTTACCATAGCATCGAACAGCGTGTTCGACTATCCTTTATGAAGCAGCACTTCAAAACGCGCGGCAAGAAAATCAAGTGATGTTTTCAAGTGCGGGAATGAAAACACTTCCACAGATACAACGCCATTAAAACGCTTCAAGATGCGCATAAGGCCGGCAACCTGTGAATCAGTCAGCCGGTCCAATGACAAATGATCCTGTCCGTTGGCTACGCCGTGGAGATGGAGAGTCGTAATCCGGTCGGCGTATTGATCAAAGGTGCTTTCAGGGTTCGCACCCATCAGAAACAAATGACCGCAGTCCAGACAGACGGATAAATCAAATTCCGTGATAATTTCATCTGCCCATATAAACGGATAGTGCAAATTTTCAATGGTGATTTTACGACTGTTAAGGCCATCAGACAAAAGGCGCACCATGCTGTTACAAAGGCGTTTGCGCCGCGACCTTACGCCGTAGGTATCCGCGGCGGTGTTAAAGGGCAAGTGCAGCGTGTAAGTCGATGGTTCAAGCACTTCGGTCAACGCAATGATATATTTAATAGTGTCCGTTGCCTTTTGGCGTATGACAGCATCTTGCGCTCCGGGATCAATATCCGTGGGAAGATGGATATTATAGCTTAAATCCGAATCATTCGCCAGCGCGGCCAATTCCTGAACCAACACTTCATCAGGCAAATCGGCCGCTGAGGCGCTGTCAAAAAAAAGCAGTTCGATTTCATCCAGATAAGGCACCAGCAATTTTACATTAGTGACATAATCAGCCGGATAGATAAACGAGGGCGCGGCCAGAGTGAACGGATAGCGGCCTTTATATGATTGGGGAAGGCTGGCGAATTGCATTCTTTCTCCTTACAATAATTGTTTTAAATTAAACCTCTGGCTATGCCAGAGCGACCCTAAAAGGTTCTACCGTTCCGGCGTGAGCAAAATGTGATAAAGGTTCTTGCCATGGAAAGACCCTAAGAAACAGGGATGAAGAACCTATGAGAAATTTGCAATCATTATCGAATACAAAGTGGAATTGCAAATACCATACCCC
>JAOZRC010000495.1 GCA_029940345.1 Desulfobacterales bacterium | reverse complement strand
GATTATGGAGTGCGAAAGCAGAGTGAAGCGGAGGAACGGAGCGGAACGGTCTTTCGCAAATAATTTTAGCGAAAGACCGCTTCGCTTAACTTTCGCACTCCTAAACTGCATTTAGCCCTGATTTTTGAATAGGATACCAGTTATGTTATGTGTATCTAAAATTAAGGAAAAAATATATGCCCATTCATTCCCACGATTTTGTTGAAAATTATCAAGGTCTTGTCGGCTACGGGTTAGATCGTGAAACTGATGAAAACACCCTTATCTATTATCTTCAAAAATTGTCCGACGATCGCCTGATAAAACATTTGATAAAAAAAATGTCTGATCAGGAACTGGATGAATTATTTGATCGCATCAATCTTTTATTAAAAAAATACCTTTCGGAAATTGAATATCACAGCCTTTTCCTGAAAGATGATCATCATTGAAAGTTTGAAGTTTGAAGTTATAAATTTCAAGTTATACTCTCGAAAGTCATAATTGGTAATTTTATTTGATCAACATATTAATTCGTATGCATAAGACATAATGAAAATCACTAACTTGTAACTTGTAACTTATAAAAACGCAACTGTAAAAACCTCGACAGTCATAAGTTCTTTACCATTTAGAAAGCAAATTTTGTTAACCTACTGAATTTATTGGAATTAAAAAATTTACGCTCGTTTTTAAAATACCAATGTTTTCAGCATGTTACGAGAACTTATGACTGTCGAGTAAAAACAAACGGAGTTAAAATGAAAGTCCTAATCACCGGCGGCGCCGGTTTTATCGGTTCCCATCTTGCTCAGGCCTATTTGGAAAATGGGGATGACGTTTATATCATTGATGACCTTTCCACTGGTTTTATCGAAAATATCAAACCTTTCCAAGAAGATAAGCGCTATCAGAATAGGCTTTTCGTTTACATTGATACGATTCTTAACCATGAGACCATGGTTGAACTGATCGGAATCTGCGATGTTGTGTTTCACCTGGCCGCAGCCGTTGGTGTGCAGTATATCCTGGACCATCCGCTCAAATCCATCAAAACCAACATCCAGGGAACCGAAAAAGTGCTTGAATTATGCGATAAATTCAAAAAAAAAATTCTTTTAGCGTCCACTTCCGAAGTTTACGGCAAGCACTCCCATGCGCCGTTGGTTGAAACTGACAATATTATCTATGGCCCGTCCAGTAAATTTCGATGGAGCTATGCGGCTTCCAAACTGATGGATGAATTTACAGCGCTCGCTTATTATCGTACAAAAGGATTAAACGCAATTATCGCCCGCCTGTTTAACACGGTTGGTCCCCGGCAGACCGGCGCCTATGGCATGGTTATTCCCAGGTTTGTCACCAGCGCTCTGAAAAATGAGCCTTTGATGGTCTATGGTGACGGAACCCAAACCCGGACATTCACGTATGTCAAGGATGTGGTCAAAGCGCTAATGGGATTGATCAAAAATGACAACGCTGTCGGGGAAGTGTTTAATGTGGGGGGACTGCGGGAAATCACCATCGCTGATTTGGCCCGTAAAATTATTAAGATGACAGGATCGCAATCAACAGTTCAATTAATCCCGTATGATGAAGTCTTTGATAAGGATTTTGAGGATATGCAGCGGAGAGTGCCCGGAATTGAAAAAATCAACCGCCTGATTGGGTATCGCCCTCAGACTGACCTTGACGCCATTTTAAAATATGTCATTGAGGACAAACGTCAGAGGATGGTTTAAGGTGCCTTGTTTTCACATCTTGTATTTGCCAAAATCATCCGGAGCCATTTTTTTAAGATATTCGGTCCATTTCTGCCCCTCTTTGCTCTTATCCAGTGCCTCTGCCTTTTCATTCACCGGCGACTGTGATTTTTCAAGGACTTTTGTATCCACATAGATTTCAGCATTGAAGCGCAAAGCGATTGCGATGGCGTCACTCGGGCGCGCGTCCATATCAAATGACTTTTCCGGTGAAAAAAAACAGATGCGGGCATAATAGGTATTATCGCGGATATCACAGATCTCTACTTTGGATACATGATAATTCAGATATTCAGAAAAATTTTTAAAAAGATCATGGGTCATTGGACGGTCGAACCGGATATCTCTGAGCGCCGATGCGATAGCCGTGGCTTCAAGTAAGCCGATCCATATCGGAATGGTTTGGGCATCATCATCTTCCGTTTGTAAAATAATAATCGGTGTGCCGGACACCTCATCCATTGTCAGTCCCGCAATGTTTACTTTATGCAGCATGTATTCTTTCCTCCGCGACTCCTCAAATATTTTCGACCTGTGCAATTGAAATCAAATATTCCTTAAAAGCTCCGTGAGAGCGGCATATTTGTAGTACAATCATGCTCTGATTCGGCCAGAGTCCCATCGGGACGGCATATTTGCAATGTGATTGCGCATATCCTGTTATGCTGTAACTGATATGCCGTCCCGATGGGACTCTGACGAGATATCAGCCCGTTGATTCTACAAATATGCCGTCCTGTCAGGACTTTGAATGAATTGCACAGCTTGAATATTTTTAATTATATTTGGGATTCTTCATTCGTTCGTTTACCCTTTGTCCTGTTAAATCCACACAACTCAGACAGCAGCGCCTTTAAGGGAATGGGCAAGCGCGTTTTCAATTTTAACGCGAATCAGTTTACCTTTCAAACCGGGACCTTCACCATGCTTCAGGGCAGTGTCTTTATCACCATGCATGACAAAATTGACAATTTTATTTGAAGATAAGCGTCCGCTATATTGGATGGCCGCTTCATGATGATCGTAATCGTGGTGTTGCTTACTGAAACCTTCAACCAGAATAATTTCTTCGGAACCCACCAGCGCACGATTCTTTTTAACCGTATAGCGCTCCTGTAATGCCAGAATGGCGGCCAGGCGTTCCTGTTTTTCACCTTCGGAGACTTTTTCTGAAAAACGGGAGGCTGGAGCGTTGGGACGGTCCGAATATTTAAATACAAATAACCCATCATATTCCACGCGTTCGAGCAAGTTACAGGTTTCTTTGAAATCGTGTTCGGTTTCTCCCGGAAAGCCTACGATAATGTCTGATGTGATCGCAATTTCCGGGCAGACCGCGCGTAATTTATCAATTTTTTTTTGATAGGATGCACGCGTGTATTTACGGTTCATCCGTTTCAAAATTTTGTCTGACCCGGATTGAACCGGCAGATGGATATGATGACATAATTTGGCATCAGTCTGAAAGGATGCAATCAAGTCATCTCCGAGGTCCGCAGGATGTGACGTTGTAAACCGAATGCGATAAAGGTCTTTAATAGCGGCTATTTGGGTTAATAATTGCGCAAATGTGACAGTTCCCTCTTTTTTACCATAACTGTTTACATTCTGCCCCAGCAAAACCACTTCACGCACGCCTGAATTCACCAAAGAACGGATTTCCTCGACAATCAGGTGCGGCGAGCGGCTGATTTCACGCCCCCTTACATACGGAACCACACAATAGGTGCAATAATTATCACACCCCCGCATAATGGTCACAAAACGGGATACATTCTGGTTATAATTTTCAGGTGCTACTGAATTTATTGAATCAATATCAGGCGACATTTCAATATCAACAATACGATGTTTTTTTAAGGCGATTCGCCGAACATTATCCGCCAAACGACCGATTGCGTGGGTTCCGAAGACCAGATCCACATGGGGCATACGCTTAAGAATGGCAGTTCCTTCCTGTTGAGCGACACATCCGCCCACAGCAATGATTAAATCTGGATTTTTGTGTTTCAGATGGGGCAAACGTCCCAAAAAGCTGAAAACTTTTTGCACTGGTTTTTCACGGATAGCGCAGGTGTTCACAATAATCAGGTCTGCCTTTTCCATAGATGCTGACGGTTGGTAACCCAATGGCTTCAAGCGGGCTAACATCTGCTCAGAATCATAAACATTCATCTGGCATCCCATGGTGTTGATATATAGATTCTTGATTTTCATTGCCTGTCGATTATTTTTAAGTTTCTGGCGGCCGGCGCGCTTCAATCATTATCTCTTTTTGAAGCGCCTGCATCAGACAGTTCGCTTCCGCTTCACACCCCGGAGCGACTTTAAGCACAACAACCCCTTCTCCGGCGTCACAGGTTGATAAAAGGGCCAGCCCCTCATAGCCTTCTAAGATAAATTTCAGGAAACAGATTTCCCGGCGATCAATGCGATAATATTTTTTTACAGTTTCCAATTGCATCCCATATCCAAATAGCATCAAATAGCGTTTCTAATCAATAGAAAACTGGAACGTACTGAGTTGGCAACTCCGGTCAAAAAAAATGAAGTCAGCAATCTTACGTATTCTTATAATCAGGCAACGGACGCAAACCTGCGGCCCGAATCAATTCGTCCGGATCATGTCGATTTGACCCAATGAAGCCAAAATCGCACATTAGCCGCCTCAAAGTCAATCTTTTTCAGCCCGTAACACACCTTTTCAAATATCAGAGAAGGGAATCGGTTTTGATTCTGCGGCCAAAGTTGATGATTGATTTATACGACAACGACTGGTATATCGGTTCAGGAAGATGATAAATGTTTCAACCTGTGCGGTTGAAATATAGTATTCATTAAAAGCTCCGTAGGAGCGGTA
>JAOZRC010001018.1 GCA_029940345.1 Desulfobacterales bacterium | reverse complement strand
TTGCCGAATCTGAGTCAGGTATGCCAAAAAAATTATATACGGATAAAAATCCACCCATGCAGATATTATTACCAAAAACATGATAAAATATCTTGATTATCACCCCCTTTTGACCTACTGTTCATTTTCTTCTTATTAATATAACACGAGGAAGATATGGAAAGCAAGCACAAATTCAGACCGAATCCTGAGTATTGCTTAATGGATCAAGTTCGTGAAGTTTTACGTTATTACCATTACGCATACAAGACCGAGCAGGCTTATTGTTCCTGGATATTGCGGTATATCCGATTTTATGGAGGGAAAACCCATCCGGAATCTTTGGATAAAAACCATGTCGAACGCTTTTTAAGTCATCTGGCGACAAAGCGGCATGTTGCTGCGTCAACCCAGAAACAAGCATTTAATGCGCTGATTTTTCTTTATCAAAAAGTTCTTGATATCAATCTGGGAAACGACATCGCTCCAACGCGCTCAAAACGCAGAATGAATCTGCCTACCGTATTGACGCAGGAAGAAGTTGCCAAAGTACTTGACCATATCATAGGCAAGCACGCACTGATGGCGAAATTATTGTATGGCGGCGGCCTCATGATTACAGAATGTATTCGTTTGCGGGTTAAGGATGTCGACTTTGGCCAAGGCCTGATTTTTATACGTAATTCCAAAGGAGGCAAAGATCGCGCAGTTATGTTACCGGATGCCATTAAAAATGAGCTTCAAAAGCGGATTGAGGATGTCGTTGCATTGCATGAGAAAGATATTCGGGAAGGATTTGGGGAAGTTTACATTCCTGTGGCACTGGCGCGAAAATACCCCAATGTGTCCGTAGAAAGCGGATGGCAGTATGTTTTTCCTTCAAAAAAATTGTCTGAAGATCCCCGATCCGGGAAAATCAGTCGTCATCATGTGCTGGAATCGGGCCTGCAAAAGGCGGTCAAACGCGCTTTGAATCGGGCTAAAATTTACAAAAAGGCGGGTTGTCATACATTTCGTCACAGCTTTGCAACGCATCTGCTTGAAAACGGTGTAAATATCCGGGTGGTTCAAAAGCTGATGGGACATGCCGATGTAAAAACCACTGAAATTTACACCCATGTGATGAAAAAGGATATCGATGCCGTCAAGAGCCCGCTGGATATGCTTTAGGGCTGTTGAATCAGGGGGCACTATACCTATTTCATCTTTTTCAGCATCGCTTTTTGAAATTTAAAGATCGATTCAAAAGGGCTTGAGGTTTTCAATAAAGAATCCACCCCCAGAGGGGGTGGTATTGAGTTTACCCCTAAAAGGGGAT
>JAOZRC010000494.1 GCA_029940345.1 Desulfobacterales bacterium | reverse complement strand
GTTCCCACGCCGGAGCGTGGGAACGAGGTCGGGTGGGGAGTGAAGGGTTACTTCAAATTATTTTCGCACTCTTTTATGACAACTGAAACGGTTAACTGGTTAATGAAGGATGCCTGAATTTGATTATAGTTTTTTTAAATAGAGGAGTGTAAGCTTCAGCTTGCATGAACGAATATGAAAATAGCCTATTTTGACTGTTTTGCCGGTGCCAGCGGAGACATGATCCTCGGCGCATTGATGGACTCAGGTTTGGCCTTGGACGCCCTTAAAGCGGAACTTGATAAACTGGGCCTGACTCATTACGATTTGCAGCTTAAAAAAGCGCTTAAAAGGGGTATTGGCGGCAGCCAAGCTGTTGTTATCGTGGATAAAGACCATCACGGCCATCACCATCGGCATTTAGCCCATATCCGGGAGATTATTAGCGATAGTACGCTGGATGAAGCGATCAAAGCCAAGAGCATCCGCATTTTTGAACGCATAGCAGCAGCCGAGGCCAAAGTACACCGGACACCCGTCGAAAAGATCCATTTCCACGAAGTGGGCGCTATGGACGCCATAATTGATGTCGTGGGTGCGGTTGCCGGCTTCAGTGCATTGGGGATTCAGAAAATATACTGTTCTCCGCTACATCTGGGAACCGGAACCGTTGAGTGTGCCCATGGTATTTTACCGGTGCCCGCTCCGGCCACAGCCGAACTGGTCAAAGGTTTCCCTGTATACGCCACCGGTGTGAAGGGCGAACTTTTAACGCCCACCGGGGCTGCAATCCTAACCACCATGGCATCCTCTTTCGGCCCTATGCCGCCGATGTCGGTGCAAAACATCGGATATGGTGCGGGCACGGCGGACCCGACCCTGCCCAATTTCCTGCGGGTGTCAGTCGGCCTGGCAGCCGAAGATATTGCTGATTGCGAAATTGAGCATGCCGCTGTCATTGAAACGAATATTGATGATATGAATCCGCAGATATATGAGTATGTAATTGCAAAAGTATTGGCAATGGGCGCGATGGATATCTATCTGACCCCGGTTCAAATGAAAAAAAACCGTACCGGTACATTACTCACTATCATTTGTCTTCCCCAAGCAGTGGATACATTTGCCACTTTTTTATTGCAAGAAACCACCACTATCGGAATGCGCTGGCATATAGAAAATCGACTCAAAGCCCGTCGTACTATAAAAACATCAGACACTCGTTTTGGCCCCATCCGTTTCAAGTTCGCCCGACTTAACAATGAATTGGTCAATATTACGCCGGAATATGAAGATTGTAAGCGCGTAGCGCTGGAAAGCAAAATACCTCTTAAAGAGGTAATGGTGGAACTCAACAGTTTAGGCCGAAATTACGAATGAATGAATGGATGGATGGGTATCCTTCATTTGTCAGTTTACATTATATGGGGTGTAATTCAAGATTTTAGATAATGCGGGTATATAAAATATGACCAATATCCCATGTAGCCCATTGATTTTATTGACCCGCACTATTTTGCAGGGACTACCGGGTGTTTCAAACCATCTTGACTTGACAACCAATTTATTTTGTGATTTAGAGCATTATCGTTCAGATGCCGTTTAAAGCTTTCAGAATTTACAGTTTGAAACGCTTTTAGGCTTAATAGGGAACCTCGTGTCAATCGAGGACGGACCCGCCGCTGTGATCGGGGACGAACGCCGCAGGAGCCACTGTCCGGCACTCAGCTTGTTTACAACTGGAACAAAAAGTCCGGGTTAAACAGGCTGAGTGCCGGATGGGAAGGCGCGGCCAGTAGGATGATCCGAAAGTCAGAAGACCTGTCTGAATGAAGGATGTGAATCTGACGGACAGGAGTGCATCCCCATCTGAGGATAAAACAGGGACATCCCCGGATCGAATCAATTCGGTCCGGGTTTTTTTATTGCACCGGACCTTTAATTATTTTTAAAGGAGGAGGTTGTTTTATGAAAAAGATGTTCTGTTTTTCCTTAATTTTCATTTTTGTTTTGTTCGTGGAGGCCGCAATTGCGCAAGAAACGCCCGTAACCACAGAAAAAATGGTCGTTACCGCCACCCGAACCCCAGCCAGCCTTGACAAAATCGGAGGCAACTCCATCACGGTGATCACAGCGGCGGACATTAAGGCCAAAGGCCAGATGATGGTCTCTGATGTCTTAAAAGGAACCCCCGGATTGGATATCGTTTCCAATGGCGGCCCGGGAACTGCAACAGTTGCATTTATACGCGGAGCGGATTCCAAAAACACGCTGGTGCTGGTAGACGGCGTCATGTATAATGATCCCTCATCGCCGACGCGTAGCGCCAATCTGGGCGATATTAATGTGGATAATATTGAACGCATCGAAGTGGTGCGCGGTGCCATGAGCGTACTGTATGGCAGCAACGCCACTGCCGGCGTTATCAATATCATCACCCAAAAAGGAGCGGCCCAACCATCGGTCTACGGCACCATCGAAGGCGGCTCTTACAACACCTGGAAGGGAACCGTTGGTGCAAGCGGTGCGTCAGATAAATTTAATTTTGCCACTTCTTTATCGGGTGCTAAAACAGACGGTTTTTCCGTTGCCGATGATGACAACCCCGGAATTCTTCATAACGGCAATACATCCGAAGATGACGCATGGGAAAATTATACCTTTTCGGCAAAAATGGGCGTTGATATTAATCCCGATTTTGATATTAACGGGGTTGTCCGTTATTCCAAGTCGGAAACCGATCTTGACGACTACTATTTCGACGGAGGATTTGCCATCGATCAGGCCGATTTCGATATGGCAACTTTCAGTTCAACGCCAAATCCTCTGGGGCTGAAAAAACAAAGCGTGGAAAATGACCAGACTATTTTCAAGCTTGACATCCATAATTTTTTTCTGGATCAGGTGCTGGAATCCTCTCTATATGTTCAAGGATCGGTGCAAAATCGCGAGGGTTTTAATGCCGCCGGCGCCAGTGAATACGATTATGATGGGGAAACTCGTGAAATTGGCTGGCAGGGGAGTTACAATTTTAAAGATATCAATATCTTTTACCTGGGAACCAGCTACTTTAAAGAGTTTATCGACAGCAAATCTTCAGCGCTTGATACAGATGTTTATATTTACAGCCTATGGGCTCAAGATCAGCTTTTTATAGGAGAAAGCCTGGATGTCATTGGCGGCCTTCGTTATGACAACCATGAACAATTCGGTGATGCCGTCACCTTTCGTATCGCTCCCTCCTATACCATCCCGTCTGCGATGACGATACTAAAGGCCAGTTATGGCACCGGTTTTCGTGCGCCTTCCTTGTTCGAGCTTTACTCCGATTACGGCAACGAAGCGTTGCAGGAAGAAAAAAGCCAGGGATGGGATGCCGGCTTTGAGCAACCGCTCATGGAAAACAGGTTAAAATTCGGCGCTGCTTATTTTGATATGAAGCACGAAGACCGTATTGACTACGATTTTGCCATCTCCAAATACAATCAGCTAGAGGGAGACACGAAAACCAAAGGCGTCGAAGCCTTTATCCAATGGATGCCCGTATCCGAACTTGATTTCACTTTGAATTACACGTATACAGATACAGAAGACCCTGAAGGCAAACCCTTGGTCAGACGTCCGGAAAACAAGCTTTTTTTTAATACACGTTACCGCTTTGTTGAAAAAGCGGTGATCAATTTGGATATTATCTGGGCTGATGAACGGTGCACCGTTCCTGAAGCGGCCGACGCAAGCGGCAACCGCGTGGAGAAACTGGACGCCTATACGTTGGTCAATCTGTCGGCGTCTTATGACATTTTAAAGTGGCTCCAAATTTACGGACGCGTTGACAATCTTTTTGATGAATTCTATGAAGAAGCGTGGAGCTACGCCACCCCCGGTTTATCGTGCTATTTGGGATTGCGGGTAAAATATTAATAACAGTGTGCTGAAATTGATTTAAGATTTAAACCTTAAGGGGATTAAAACCTCCTTAGGGTTTCACTAAAAGGAGGTTGCGCATGTCCGAAGGCAAAATCATTACCGTCGATGAAGATTTGAAAGACATCCTGGTAAATTCGGCCACGATCGCCATTTTGGGACTCAGTCCGAAACCGGAAAGAGATTCTAATATGGTGGCGCGCTATCTGTTGGAAAAAGGATATAACGTGATCCCGGTGAACCCGGTTCAAAAGCGTATATTGGGGGGAAAAACATATCCAAGCCTGGCGGATATTGATCAACCGATCGATATTGTAAATGCCTTTCGAAATCCGGTGCAAATCATGCCCCATGCCGGGGAAACACTGGCATTAAAGCCGCCGGTAAAAACATTTTGGATGCAGTTGAATATTGAAAACCGGGAAGCCGCCGAATTGCTGACAGCCGCCGGCGTTAATGTGGTGATGAACCGGTGCATTAAGGTGGAGCATGCCAGATTCTTCTGATAACCCGCGAAGCCGATCTGCACGAAGGCGGCGTAAAAATCGTGTAAGAATTTGTCATTGTTGCCGGAAAAAAATGCCGTTTTGCTGGCAGTGCCGCTGCGGTTTCGGCATCTGTCAATCCTGTCTGAATGAAAACGCCTGGGGTATGACCTGTAACGGCATTACCTGGCAATGCCCGGATTGCGGCGGGCAGAACGGATTGGGGAATCAGTGAT
>JAOZRC010000493.1 GCA_029940345.1 Desulfobacterales bacterium | reverse complement strand
AAGTTCGGATATCTTATGAAAGAAATCCGTCACTCTAAAAAATCAGGTGTATCGATCAGACAGATTAAAGTCGGATCGATTTCGTATACGGTTAGGCCTTCATTTGTAATGCCCTACCACACAGCATTGACTGACGATGTTGAAAAAGCGATGTTCCTTCGTAAGTCTGATGTGCCTTTTTGGGCTTTAAGCCATGTTTTCGGTAAAACGCGATGTTTTGGTATCGAATTGAACAAAATCAGGGTCGAAATAGCCTCGTCGGCACCACAATTAAAGATCCCGATCTTATGCCTGAGCACGTTGCCGCAGATGAAAAACATTCTCGCCTGAAAGGGGAAAATGTATATGTTCCAACTACGGTAGGCGCCGAATGTATATTGGGAGTCGGCGTAAGCAAGGATGCCGCCGAAAAAGGATTAACAGAAGCCTATGGCTGATTCAAAGAGGAAGCTCTGAATCTAAACCTCTGATACAGTCCGAAATCCGTCTGCACCGATGGCTGGCAGGCAACAATAAATACCTGGAAAACATTATTCCCATATGTCTTTGTTGTTTTTTAAATGTTTTTATCAAAATTCGTGATCGCTCCCGAAAAAAATATAAAGAGATTTTTAACACTGTTGCGGATAAAATTTGGAATTGCTGCAAGGCTGAATCTGAATCATCCTTTTCTCAACGCGTTCGCAGGCTTTACGAATGGGCTAAAAACGAAATGGTTCCCGATGTGATATTGAAACTGATAACGAAAATGAAAACGAATATTTCAAATTATTCGAAAGCCTACGATCTGCCAGGTTGTCATAGAACCAGCAACATGATAGATCGGCAGATGCAAAGAACAGACCGTCATTTGTTTTCAACTTTTTACTTTCACGGCAACTTAGCCTAGGCGGAAAGAAGCATAAGAGGTCAGGCGCTTATCCGCAATTTCGCTCCTTGCAACCTGACTACAGTGAAAAAACACAACGGTTGGCGAAGTCCGGCTGAAAGGCTCTGCCAATCAAGGTACCATGATAGTTGGTTACAAAATCTCTTAATATCGGCATCTATGGGGGGATTTAAACATCATCCCCCAAATCCGTTATAACCAGTAATTATTTATTAATAAACATAATGATGCCAAATATATTTGTTTTGTGACTTGATTGAATTTTCACGTTTCTCATTTAGTTGGGAATTATGAGAAATGAGTCAATTTTTCAAATCCAAATATATTCATAACACATTATAATTAATCATAATTCTATTTTCCGTTCAGCCACTAATTAGGAACTTGCTTTCTGTCAATAATGAAAATAAAGTATAAACTGATCTCTAGCCAAAATGAAGGCTGCCTGTTTTTCTTTTGACTTTCAGACAGAATTCTGACAGATTTAGTATATTTTATTTGCCAATAATCTGAATATATTACAATAAAGTTATGGCATCCTTCATATGACAGCAAAAGTAGTTAACACTTTATGCAAACCTAATTTTAAATACACCTCTGATGTACACAAAACGGAGGCTGGTTTTGCACTAAAAAAATTATCCGGAAAATGCTGAAAAAGACGGATCTTTTTCTTTTACAACATCGAAAAGAAGTTCAATCCAGATTTCACGTATAAACTCTATGATCTCGGGGATTATCCTGATGAGATGATGATGCTCGGTGAATATATGGCGCTGAATGTGGTCCTTTATTTGTTTAAGCACATTTCAGATAAGGATTTCGGAACTGTTTTCGGGCAGGCAATGACTAATGCTTGCAAAAAATGAACTACCCCGCCGCAAGCGGACGGGGTATCAAAAGGTAATTTTTTTTGAAGCGCCCCGAGGGGCGGGGTATTAAACCCAAAGCTTCGCAATAAAAGATAAATCATTGTTCCCCGAATTCCTGGAATGGGTATTGCGCTACACTTACCATGCCAGGAACGAAGACGATAATGATATCAGGGAATAGATTGACCAATGAACAAAATAATTCCACATGACATTATTGATTCATCAGAAACCGTTAAAAGCCTTTTTTCTGGCATGGCAATATCGCAAATAATCATTGAAACAGACCTGTCAGAAGGATACAATGGTAAAATCCTGATGGTGGCCATAATGGGCGGGGGTGTCGGCAAAATAGTCTGTCTGCGTTCAGGTGATTTGTGGCATAGAGAGATTCTTAAGAATACCCAAAAAGAAATTAAGGATCTTGGCTTTACCGAAAGCGCTGTCTATGAGCTGGGCGGAGCCAGTGTCAGGTTTGAACCCAACGGTGATATTCTTATCCATGGAACAAGTGATGACTACGGATCTTGCGACAAGAATCTGGCTGCGGAACTTATTAAGAAAAAATTCCCTGGCAACAAAATTATTGTCATGTACTGACCATATCATAAACCGGCACTTTTTTCAACCAACGGGAGAGAGCACTGGGTTTGGTTATGACATCCACTGCTGTTTTTCTTAGTCAAGTGAAAAAAACCTATGAAAATAAATACTTCAGACCAGCCTTAATTATATTTATCATTTACATCAGGAGGCATAAGAGATGGGTAATATATTGAAAAATAATATCAGTATCGAAAAACAGATAGATGATTTTCTAAACCAGGTCAGTGAAGCCGGGTTATTATTCCAATCCGGGGTTGATATTTATTTAAGCGACAAGAAGGACCGGTTTCAAAGAGCCATTGATGAAATTACTCAGGTTGAACATAAGGGTGATGCGCTTCGTCGTTCCATTGAAGAAAAGTTGTATCGTAAAACGTTGATCCCTGAATCCAGGGGAGATGTGCTTGATCTTCTTGAAAGCTTAGATGCGCTCCTGGACCGGTTTAAAGGTGCCATATATCGTTTTGATATCGAATGTATCGAAATTGATCCCAAGTTCCACGATGACTTTAAAGAGCTTGTTAAAACTGTCATAAATGCATCGGAAGCCCTTGTGAAATCATCAAGAAGCTTTTTCAAGGACATCACTTCGATTGCAAATTACATGCACAAAGTCTCTTTCTGGGAAACTGAAGCTGATAAGATTTCAACAATGCTTCAAAAAAGAATATTCAGACAAAATGAAATGCGGTTGAGTCAAAAGATGCAGTTGCGGGATTTTGTCAGGCATGTGGACAAAATTGCCGACAGGGCCGAAGATGTGGCAGATGATCTCAGTATTTTTGTCATCAAGCGATCTCTATAGGAAATTATAATGTTTGCATTTTTTTTATCAAGCGGACTTTTTCTGGGTTGGTCCCTGGGCGCCAACGATGCATCGAATGTATTCGGCACTGCCGTCGGCGCCAAGATGATAAAATTTCGGACCGCTGCAATTTACTGTAGCATATTTATCATTCTGGGCGCCGTTATCAGTGGGGCCGGCGCTTCTCATATCCTGGGGAAACTGGGTGCTGTCAATGCGCTGGGAGGCGCCTTTATTGTGGCTTTTTCAGCGGCCCTAAGCGTCTATCTCATGACCCGGGCGCGGTTTCCCGTATCAACCTCCCAGGCCATTGTAGGCGCCATCATCGGATGGAATTTTTTCACAGGTTCGTTAACCGATGTCAATTCCCTGGCAAGGATTGTTTCAACCTGGATATTATGCCCTGTTTTAGCGGCGCTCATTGCCATCCTTTTTTATAAAATAATCGTATTTATCATTCATTCGTTTAAAATCCACATGTTCAGGCTGGATAGATATACACGCAACGGACTGCTTGTCTCAGGAATTTTTGGTTCTTATGCCCTGGGAGCAAATAATATTGCAAATGTCATGGGTGTGTTTATTCCGGTCTCTCCATTTTCAGATATCACTTTTATGGGTCAATTTACCCTTTCCGCAGCGCAACAATTATTTTGCCTCGGCGGGGTTGCCATCGCCGTTGGCGTACTCACCTATTCAAAACGGGTGATGATGACTGTGGGTTCAGGGATAATGGCCCTTTCCCCGGTGGCTGCCCTTGTGGCGGTATGGTCACATTCAATTGTCCTGTTTCTTTTTTCCTCCCAGAGCTTGGAGACATTTTTACTGTCCCACGGGCTACCTGCCATTCCCCTGGTCCCGGTCTCAAGCTCCCAGGCGATTGTGGGGGCGGTCATCGGAATGGGTTTATTAAGGGGCGGCAGGAGCATTAATTGGCGTGTCGTCACCGGTATCTCAAGCGGTTGGATCATCACCCCGGTGATTTCCGCGCTAATCAGTTTTGTCAGCCTTTTTTTTATGCAGAATGTATTTATGCAGGAAACTTTCAGGCCGGTCTCATATCAGATTACCAAAGTGGCAGCGCTCAGAATAGAAGAAGCCGGTATTTCTGACGATGCGTTTGAAAATCTTATGGGTAGAAAATTTCAATCGGCGGTGAAAATGAAAAAAGCGTTGTCTGCGGAAATTTCCCTGACACCGGAAATTCTGGATATTGTTTTATCGGCGGCCAGGATCGATGCTATAAAAATAACAATGGAAAAGATAAATTCCATAGATTCTGATAGGATATCGAATGTACAGAAAAAGGCGCTTGAAAAGCTTTGTGACCAGCAGTTTATGCATCAATGGCATTTTGCCGAAGCCCTGGGATCTAATTCGCCTTCCTGGAAATTTCGTGAAGGGGATAAAAAGTTCAATGAAAATTTAAGCCGTCAGTTTTTATATGTTTGTCGCCTTTTTG
>JAOZRC010000035.1 GCA_029940345.1 Desulfobacterales bacterium | reverse complement strand
TTAAACCAAATCCTTGTAGTTTCAGGAAAGTGTAAACCGGAAAATGAAGGATGCCCAATTTTAGCCTTGTTCCTACGCTCCGGCGTTGGAATGAGAAAAAACACCGGAATAAAAAAATATCAATCTCGTTTCCTCATTCGATGTTCGACATTGGATGTTCGATGTTCGACGTTCATTTTTTCCTGTTCACATTTCTTCAGCAATCGTCACCGTGCGGTCGCCCAATATGTTCACATAACTGCCCATTTCATTGTCATACCAACCGTAAATGACCGTCTGGGTGACGGGAACACGAATCACCGTATTTTCCAGCGTGCTGATGATTTTTTTATCCAGGCCCGGAACCGTACTCAGATCAATGCGCACTTCGGCGGTGCGGGTGTGGGTTTCGTGGCCTTCAATGGTGGCAGCGGCACGGGGCAGGCCGATAATATCGCCAGAGACATTTTGCTTATCCGTATAATGAAGATAGCCTTTGGGATCATCAGCGGCCGCTTCCCGGTAAATACCATTGATATATTCCCGGCGGATCGGCTCCCCATCTATGTCTTCCTGGATATTTAGCACAAGGATAACGAGAGAGCCAGTGCTGGTTGGGATACGCACCGATTCGGCGATGAACCCGATCTGCTCCATTTCGGGGATCACCAGGCGCAACGCCTTGGCTGCGCCGGTTGATGTGAGAATGATGTTATTTAAAATGCTGCGATTTTTGCGCAGGTCGGTTACGCCGGTTTTGGGCAGGCGGTCCAACACCTGTTGCGAACCGGTGGCCGCATGGATGGTTGCCATTGACGCAGAAAGAATTTTCTGCGGCCCTAAAATGTTGAGCAGCGGTTTGAATATATGCGCCAGGCAGGTGGTGGTGCAGGAAGCGTTAGAAATAATACGGTGACGCCGGGGATCATAGACATCGTCATTTACCCCCATGACGGTTGTAACCGCATCATCCGGCATTTCGCCGATCATCTCCTTGGATTTGTCCTTAAATTTGAACGGTGCGGAAGCGATCACTTTCTCAGCGCCGGCGTCCAGATGGCCGCGTATGGATCCTTTGGGAAGGTCACCGGGAAGCGTTGGGTCCAGAAATTGCCCGGTGGTATCCACAACTATCCGCACATCCTGTTTGCGCCAGTCAATCAGGGCCGGATTGCGAGCGGTTCTCAGGAAACGGACAGGCATTTCATCCACTGTCATGCGCCCTTTTTTTTCATCAATATCCCGAATCACCGGCTTGGCATTGCAGCCATACAGATAGCCCGAAAGCAGGCCGTAGTTGGAATCTCTTTCAAGGTAGTGGGCGATATCTTCAATGGAAGCGCCGGCTTGGCGTCCGATGTTGATCACCAGTTCCCCGAAATACTTGCGGTTGATGTGATGCCAGGCCGTGAGTTTACCAATGCGGCCAAATCCGTTAACACCCAGTTTCATTGGGTTGCCTGTAGTTTCCATAGTTTCCTCCTTTGTCCCTATTGAAAAGTTTATAAAGTTTCAACCTGTGCATTGAGTCAGAGTCCCATCGGGACTCTGACTCAATGCAGGCCAATTGGCTACAAACATGCCGCTCCCACGGAGCTTGTGAGGAATATTTCATTTTAATTGCAGCGGCCCGAATTTTTCATTTCATAATCAACATCTTCCCCTGGAAAACGGCCCCTTTATGTCCGTCAATACTGATATAATCTCCGGATTTAAGCGCTATATTTCCGAAATGGCACTGTTTAGCTGTTTCATTACAATCCATTTGGTGGTTTCCGACCACACAGGTTTTCTCAAGACGATACGCCACGATGGAGGCGTGCGAGGTCATACCGCCGCGGGCGGTGAGCAGACCATCAGCGGCGTGAATTTCACGAATATCATCGGGAACCGTATCGTTCCGGATCAGTATCAATTTTGTCAGGGGTTCCGAATCACGCCAGCGCCGAATTTCATCCAATGTGAACACGATGCGCCCGCTCAAGGCGCCGCCACTGACGCCGATGCCATATCCCAATAAGTTGTCATCCGTTTTGGCCTTGGGATCAAAAACCGGCCGGGTCTTACGTTCACGGATGCCCAAATCGCGCGATTGTAAAATATAGAGTCCGTCAACCGATGAATTTTCAAAGGTAAATTCGATTTCCTGGGGACTCCAGCCCCGTTTTTCGACTAATTCATCAGCCCAGCAGAGAAGACCGTTGTAAATTTCCGGGAAATGACTTTCCAATGTAATATCGGTGTTGCGCATTTCACGGTCCTGTTGGGCAATTGAAATCGGAAGGGTGTTCACCAGACCAGCGACAACGTCCTCCCCCTGGTTGCCAAGGGTGAAGTCGCCCCACAAGCTGATCAGATCGCCGGGCGAGCGCGGATCATGGGTTAAAAAAACACCGGTGCCTGAACGCTGGGATCGATTGCCATACACCATCTGCTGAATGGTGACCGCGGTGCCCCAATCATCTGATATACCCATGATCTGGCGGTAGGCATGGGCTTTGGGTGATTCCCACGAATCCATGACCATCCTGATTGCCAGGCTCAGTTGGTCCATCGGTTTTAATAGGATATTAACGCTGCATTCTTCGATCAGACGTTTGTATCCCATTGCGACGGTTTGCATTTGTACACCGCTAAAGTCCCTTTTAAAGGGGATGCCCCATTGGTTTTTATAACGCCTGATAACCGCATCAAAGGAGTCGCGGGTCAAATTGTGCGCCATGCCGTAGCATTGTAAAAAGCGGCGATAAATATCCCAAGCCAGCCAGGGGTTGTTCGTACGCGCGGCAATGCCCTTGGCGATCTTTTCATTAATACCGACATTAATAAAGGTGTCCATCATGCCGGGCTGGGAAATGACCGATCCGGAGCGAACCGAAACAAGCAACGGATTGGCCGGATTCCCAAAAATTTTCCCCGTCACCTTTTCCAATCTTTTGAGATCGCGCCTCACTTGTTCCCGAAAATTTTGTTTCGCGGGGGGATAATGTTCAATTACCAGACGATAGCGGAATGTTTCCGTCGTAATAATGAATCCGGGCGGCACCGGGAAATCGTAAGTCTTAAGGGTGACCAGGTTACTTCCCTTGTTGCCCAGGTCCGTCGCACCCAGGATCCAGGCCCTGGCATTCGCCAAAGGCGTTATGATCCGATCCGGATCATATCTGAGCAGCATCCGGAGGTGATCGATGGGTAAATTGCGTTCCTGTTCAACCAGGGTGTTCCATATTTTACTTAAGAAGTTGTCCAATTGCTGAAGTCCCAATGCAAACGCAATCCGATCTCTGAAAAATATTTCCGACACCCAATGTTTAAACCGTTCGGTGTCGGATTCCATTTCATCAGAGCGGAATTTATCAAGCAACCGATCATTGGGAAGGCGTTCCAGCAGGTTATCTAAATTATCCTGGTGAATGGTGTGAAAATAGTCATTGATTATATTTTGCACCGCTTTGGTAAAACCTTTAAAAATATCAAGATATTGCGTAAAGGTGAACCCCCTGACAACCAGCGAATGGGTCAACAATTCCATCTGGCGTTCAAAGGCGGTGGAAGAGATGCCATCCAGTTTCAGGGCCTGGTAAAAGAGCCGCAAACGGTTGTGAATTTTGTGAAACGTCGCTTTGGTGATCAAGGTCAGGTCTGTTTCCACACTCAATGCTTCAAACAACGGGTTGATCAATGATTCGATTCGAAAAATCAAACCCAGGGCATCAAATTTGAGCTCATGATAACTGCCGAACATGGAGGGAATATCCGTAGTGAAGTGTCTTTTTTTGTAAATGTCCTCTTTAATCACATGGGTTTGGTCAGATTGGACGACATCTTTCAATAACGTCAGGTAATTGAGCAATTTTTGAAGTTTGGTTTTGGTGGCAGCGTCAGGCCGCGTCTGTTCAGCCAACGCCTCCATAAGCACTTGGAAATGGGGGAACACCTCCGTTTTCAGTTGCGCCAGGTAATGGGTCGTTTCGGTAAAGGCCAGGTCATATTTCTGATAGAGTAACTTATAAAGAACGATAAACATTGCCACGCGTTCGCGATCAATGGTCGAAGCTTGGGATTCCGGCGTTTTGTCAATAATGCGTCTGAGTTTGGCGTCAGAAACACTTAAGAGATCATCGGGGACCCGCACACCGTTTGCTTTAAGAAAAGTTATGATTGCGCGAACGCCGTCAACATAAGGCCCATGGGTTTCGATTTGCTCATAATAACCAGGCGGAATAAAAGACTGCAGCGGCTCTTTTTCACCGGTTTCCCAGAAACAGAGAACCGCCTCAGTCAGACCGATCACCCGATTACTGCTTTCAACATGAATGCGTTTGCGAAAAAAATGGATCAGGATATCTTTGCGGTTGCAGATTTCATCAATGCGTGTGGAAATATCGCGCAGGTCGCCTTCAGCGCCGATGTCATTGTAATAGACCGGAAAGAGACGCGTCAATTGTTTCACCGGGTTGTAAACCGGTTCAATCGGGCTGTTTAACAATCGGGTGATATCACGAGGGAAAAGGTCAGTGTCTTTAATAAAAACTCCTGTAAGTGTAAGATAAATGATCAGGTTAGAAATTAAATTCAGAGACCATTTGGGATTCAACTCAATCAGATCCATCCAGACCCGGATGTTCTGAACATGGGCGGTGTTCGCTTTAATTTGCCAGTCATCATTGACCCCTTTGATCATCGGGGTTTGAAAGCCTGAATCAATCACACAATCAATGAAATAATTCACCAAATCACTGTCAGCGGTCTGATATACGCCTTTACCCATATTCAGAATGCAGTTGAGCGTTGTTTCCGGAAACTGATCGGCGCGCGGCTTGATAATGGTGAACGTTTTTTTAATCAACTTCTGTATATAGGGATTATTTTCCTTACCGATCATCCAACTGAGCGTACTGTTGATGTCGCGCAACGTTTCCTCATGAATCAACGCCAGGCCTGGAATATTCATGATATGAAAAAGAAACAGCAGCTTCCATTGATTGCCCTGCCGGCTGTTTTTGCCGGCCTCAAGCAGATTCTGTGGAGCTTGTTTGTAAACAGACACGAATTGGTTATGTCCGGGAAAACGGATCAGATTTGTCGCCGTTTCGGCCGCTGTTATTTTTCTATTTTTGCTATTTTCAGTTTCCGACAACTGGTTGAGACGCTCGTTTTCCTTGCGCAGGCGGGCGTGTGAAAGCGGTTCAAGAATTGTATTTACCTCCTTTGGCAAAATCGCGAGATCTTCCGCCTCTTTTTTAGCCCAAAACAATGGGTCGGCTTCATTTAGCCAGTAGGTGTATGTGGCTTGATAATATCGCAAAAGTAACGTGTTCATCACTTCAAAAAATGCTGATTCCTCCGGCGGCACATCTTTACCATGAACTAACAACGCCTCAACAATCCGTTCCAGGCGATAATAGCTTTTAACGAACAGAAAGAAGCGTTCATCATCGTAAAGATATATACGTTTGAATGAATAGTTGATGAGTGGCAAAATGGTTTCGATTGGGGAGCCGGATTCCTTGATAAATCTTAATAAAAAAAGAAGTAGGTAATCTGCCGCTTCAATTTTGACTTCCGATTCAATGTCTTCTTCAATGGCGCAGTGGAAAATATCGGCAAATCGTTTCGCAGCCCGGGGACCGTGCGGCGGTTTCTTAAAAAGATGCAAATGATTCAGGCTGTATCTTCGGGCTTCGCTGATGATAAATTGCCAGTTGCGTAACGGATTGGAAAGTTCTTTCAGAAAAATAGTCAATCCTTCCTTTAGTCCGAAATACGTGTTAAAGAGTGCCAGGATGACTTCATATTTTTCATTGATTTGAACATCAAACTGAGTTTCATCCAGATTGCGGGTCAGTCCTTGCGGTTGTGTTTTCAAAGCATAGCTCCCTATTTGGTAAAGTTTCTTTACAATTGCGTCATTTTCTATTAATGCCATTTTTATTATCCTGATTATAACGAATTTGGGGGAGAGGTTATGCCGCAGAGCGGCAAAGTGATATAGCCTGGGGTTTCAACCCCAGGTCGGTGATAATATTTTTTTGCGCCCTGAAGGGGCGCGGGATAAAAAACAGATGGGATCAGTTTTACCGCGCCCCTTCAGGGCGCTGCTGTCATTACCATTCACGAACCTGGGGTTGTGACCCCAGGTTATATTACCTGACCTCTTCGAGGTAAAAATAATAATTTGTAAAGTTTGTTATTACTCCCCAAATCCGTTATAATCAGTTATTATTCAATGCAGATGCGGTTCTGCATGAAAAGGATCGGATATACTGAGTTCGGTGGCACCGATCACCAATTTTAGCCTTTAACAGCATAGCAGATAACGGGTCTGATTTAAACATATTTTCAATACTGAAACGATTTTGGTTTTATCAAAACTGACTAAAGGAGCAACTGAAATGCAAAAAGGTGTGCAAAAATACAAGTTGGTCGCTTTTAATTCCATTTGGGTGTTTGCCGTCATCGTTATCCTGATGGGGACGTTTCTGGCATGTTGTTCACATTCAGGGCCTCAAGGCAAAATAATCGAAGACAGCGAAAAAGCCATCGCGAAAAACCCCAACGACATCGAAGCATATATGCAATTGGGAATGGTCTATATGCAATTGGGCAAATATCGTAAAGCCCTGGAAAATTTTTTGAAACGAAGTCAGATTGCGCCTGATGACATGAACACCGAATATTATATCGGTGTTTGCTATGAAGAACTGGGTTTATATACCCAGGCGCTGGGTCAATATCAAAAAATTTATCCTGTGGATAAAAAGTTGGCTGACAAATTACTTAATTTCATTACCCATAAATAAACCGACCGTGTAAAGTTCGAAATTATTCCATAACACGTCGAAAGCATTCATAACATCTGACACAGCCGATGAAAATTAAAACAATCCAAGATATTTTACCGCTGATTGAAAAACCCAGCCACTATCTCGGTGGCGAAATCAACAGTATTTGTAAAAAACCTGAACAGGTAAAATTGAAAATCGCCTTGGCTTTTCCCGACCTTTATGAAATCGGAACCTCTCATTTCGGGCTTCAGATTCTTTATCATATTTTGAATCTGCATCCTGAAATATATGCTGAACGCGTCTATACACCGGCGGAAGATATGACCGCGCATCTTAAATTAGCCGGACTTCCACTGATGAGTCTGGAAACGCATACCGCCTTAAACCGTTTTGATATGATCGGTTTCAGCCTGTTGTATGAATTGAATTACACCAATATTCTTACGATGCTGGATTTGGCTGATATCCCATTTTATGCCAGCGAAAGAGACATAGAGCATCCGCTGATCATTGCCGGCGGTCCTTGCACTTGCAACCCCGAACCCGTAGCCGCTTTTTTTGATGCGATTGTGATTGGTGATGGCGAAGAAGTGCTGCCGGCCATGACACACACTTGGTTAGAATGGAAACATGGTCCGCACGGAAACGATAAAGCGTGTCTTTTGCGTCAATGGGCCAAAACAGAGGGGGTTTATATCCCCTCTTTTTTTGAAGATATTCATCCGAGCGATAGCTGGAAGCCTGAAATTACTGCGCTAAAACCTCGCGATGACACCTATCCGAAGGTGGTGCGAACAATTATTGCAGATCTTGACCGGGCACCGTTTCCCATGGCGGCCATTGTTCCGTTTGGCAAGCCGGTGCATGACCGCTTGCGTTTGGAAATCGGTCGCGGATGCACACGCGGATGCCGTTTTTGCCAGGCCGGTATGATTTATCGCCCGGTCAGAGAAAGAAGCGTGGAAACCCTTATTCATCTTGCTGAAGAATCACTGTCCCAGACCGGTTATACGGATATGTCACTTCTATCTTTAAGCACTGGTGATTATAGCACCATCTTGCCCCTGATGCAACAATTAATGGGGCAGTGCGCATCGGAACATATCGCTATTTCCCTGCCATCGTTACGCGCCGGCACATTAACGCCGGAAATGGCCAAACTCGTCAAAACGGTGCGTAAAACCGGGTTTACCATCGCACCCGAAGCCGGTAGCCAGAGACTTCGCAATGTGATCAACAAAAACATCACAGACACAGAAATTTTGGATACGGTTCGCACGGTTTTTAACCTGGGTTGGTCTCTCATTAAGCTTTACTTTATGATCGGCCTTCCCACCGAAACGGATGAAGACCTTCAGGCGATTGTCGATTTGGTTTTGGAAATACGCAAAGTCGCCCGGACAGCAGGCAAGCATAACCGGCGAAAAGGCCAAATAACCGTTAGCGTGGGAACCTTTATTCCCAAACCGCACACCCCTTTTCAATGGCATCCGCAGATCACAACGGAAGAATCGCAGCGCAGGATTCAATGGCTGCAAAACAAACTCAAACGACCTGGCATTCAATTAAAATGGCAAAATCCTAAAATCAGTCAGATCGAAGGCCTTTTTGCCAGGGGCGACCGTCGTTTGAGCCTTCTGCTGATTCATGCTTACGAGCGCGGATGTCATCTGGACGGGTGGAGTGACCGCTTCCGGTATGAATTATGGCAAGATGCGCTTGATCAGAGCGGGATCGACATTGATTATTACACAACCCGACCCAGAACAATGAATGAAAAACTTCCCTGGAATCATATTGACATGCGGATTGACACCGGCTTTTTGATCGAGGAATGGTGCCGGGCGCAATCTGAAACGTTAACGGCGGATTGCCGTGATAATGCTTGCGGGCTTTGCGGTGCATGTGATTTCAAAAAAATTCAACCCAGCCTCTGCTCTTCCACAAAAGCGGGCGCCCACGAACAACTGTCGCAGCAAAGCGATCCGGGGATTAATTATCAAAAAATTAAAATTTACTATCAAAAATCTGGTGCCGCCCAATATTTTGGCCATCTTGAAATGGTCAATATGTTTGTTCGTGCAATCAAGCGCAGCGGTCTTAAAATAAAATACAGCGAGGGATTTCATCCCAAGCCTAAGATTGTGTTTAATGATACGCTGCCCATCGGTATAGAGAGCATGAATGAAAGCTTCTGGATATCCCTGATCGGAACGATTGACAGCAAAACTGTTATTGAGCAATTAAACGCTTTTCTTCCAAAGGGGCTTAAGGCATTCAAATGTCAATTAAATATCGTAAAAACAGCCCCGCATACGGAAGAAACGGTGAGATACGGCGTTACACTCAAACAGGGCAATTTTAATGCGGAATCCTTAGCTCAATTTCTGAACGCCCAGACATTTATTATCTCTCGGACCAATCGCAAAGGCAAAACGCGGAATATCGATTTGAAAAAGATCATTACCGGAATCGAACATCCTTCGCCCGATCATTTGGATATGGACTTCAAATTGGCGCGAGGTCAGGTTGTTCGGCCGGCCATGGTTATGAACGCAATTTTCAAACTATCTGAAAAGCAGATTAAACAGGCGCGAATTGTTAAAATGTAGGGTGGGTGCAGCGAAGCGAAACCTACCCTGCTTCTTAATCTTAATTGGATTATAATTCAACTATGAACAAAAAACTGGTCATTAACGTCACCCATCATGAAACGCGGGTCGCGTTCCTGGAAGATAACACGATTGTCGAACTATTCATGGAGCGCAAAGATGATGACAACATCATCGGCAACATCTATAAAGGCGTGGTGCGACGTGTTTTGCCTGGAATGCAGGCCGCTTTTATAGATATCGGTTTGAAACAGGCCGCTTTTATTCATGCCAACGATATTATCGAAGAGTCTGATGAAGCTTCCCATGATTCAAAAACCAAACCATCTATTGAAGAACTGATTTCGGAAGGGCAGACGATCCTGGTTCATGTTATCCGCTCTCCCTCGGAATCCAAAGGCGCGCGCGTGACTTCGCACATTTCCCTTCCTGGGCGTTTCCTGGTGCTGATGGTTCAGGCTAATATTATCGGAATTTCCAGGCGTATTGTTGATGAACCTGAACGGCAGCGGCTTAAAAAAATTGTCTTGGAAAGCAAGCCTGATGACTCCGGTTTTATCGTCAGAACCGTGGCGGAAGGCGTTAAAGAAGAAAAAATAATCCGTGAGATGACGTTTTTAAATAACCTGTGGGATAGAATTCAGTCCGAAGCCAAGACCGCGCCGGCACCGTCACGGGTTCATCAGGAATTAAATATCAGCCTGAAGGCTGTCAGGGATTTGCTGACTTTGGAAGCGGACGGCCTTATCGTGGATTCCCGCAAGGACTACGAGGAGATCATTAAATTTTTAGACCGCTATATGCCGATGATGAAAGATTCGGTGATTTTCTACCAGGATGACGAACCGGTTTTCGACGCCTATAATTTGGAAGGCGACATTTCACGGGCCATTCAACGCAAAGTGTGGCTGAAATCAGGAGGGGACATTGTCATTGACCAAACCGAAGCGCTGGTTGCCATTGACGTGAACACCGGCCGGTATGTCGGTAAACATAATTTGGAAGAAACCTTACTGAAAACCAATTTGGAGGCGTTGAGAGAAATTGCTTACCAAATTCGTTTGCGGGATATCGGCGGAATTATTATTATTGATTTCATTGACATGGAAAAAAAGGTCAATCGGGAAAAAGTGTTTAACGCACTGGTTGAAGCGCTAAAAAAAGATCGACGCAAAACCTATGTGCTGCCGATGTCTGAAATTGGCATCATCCAGATGACCCGCAAAAAGACGAAAAGCAGTTTAGCCCAAACATTATGTGAACCGTGCTGCTATTGTAAAGGTGAAGGCCATCATTTATCGCCAAGGTCGCTATGTTATAAGGTGTATCGGGAAATATTGCGCCTCTCGCGCGATATGATCGGCGTCAACTTCACACTGGCGGTGCATCCACAGGTCGCCGAATTGCTTCACGGGGAGGAAAATCAGATGATTTCCGAACTTGAAAAACTAATCGGCAAACCGATTATTATATATCCTAAAGGAAATCTTCATATAGAGGAATTTGATATTGTGGAGGTGCTTTGAAAGTGATAAACAATATTTTAAGCTTGCCAAGATATGTTTACACACTTTTCGGTGTGATTATCAATTGTCTGAAAATGCGAATCACTATAAAATAATGTTGCTTAACATAATTCAGTGATTATGATTTACGTGAAAGAACAAAGTAAATAGTTGCCGACAGAAGCTAGTGACACCAGTACGTCTCGTTACGAGGCTCTGCCTCATAGCGAGCTTTTTATCTGATTATTGAGCAGATTTTTTCAATAATGAATGATATGATGTTCTGGTAATAAAAATCAGAAGAAAAGGACTAAAGATTATGAAACGAACATTTCAACCCAGTCGAATCAAACGCGCCCGCAAACATGGCTTTTTAAAACGGATGTCATCCAAAGCCGGTCGCAGGATTATCAATCGGCGTCGAGCCAAAGGCTGCAAAAGACTCGCTCTTTAATTCGCTTATTCAATTTATCGGACGAATTCTTGATGAAATTCAGCTTTACCAAAGCGAGCCGAATTTTAAAACGCACGGAATACATCGCGTTATCCCGAGAAGGTAAAAAAATACACAGCCGCTATTTCTTGGCTATTTACCAAACCGGATCAACCCATCGGAATCGTATTGGAATTACGGTTACCAAAAAAGTGGGAAACGCGGTCACACGTAATCTGATAAAACGCTATGTACGCGAATTTTATCGTTTAAACCAACAGTGCCTTCAAGGTGTTTGGGATATTAATATCATTGCCAAAAAGCAGGCTGCCGGCATAACATTCAAAACGGTGTGTTCCGATTTAAAAAAACTTTTTAAGGCAATCTGTTTCCGGGAGAAAAAATCACGATCAAAAAGCTGCTAACGATATTGTCATTGGTGTGTATTCGGTTGTACCAGGTTTTAATTTCACCTTTGTTAGGAAATCGATGCCGTTTTTATCCGAGTTGTTCAGCTTATGCGTATGAATCAATCGCAAGGTATGGAACCTTAAAAGGTGTTTTCCTCGCAGTTAAGCGCATCCTAAAATGTCATCCCTTTCATCCGGGCGGATTTGACCCGGTGCCATGAAAGACTCGCATCGACTGTTTTAAAGTTTGCTTATTCGACTTGCCGCACTGGCATAAAGGTCTTGCCCGGACAAATTACCACTCCCTTGGATAAAAATTTATGCAAATCGTTACCGCTTTATTTTGAACTCCTCAACCATTATTGGGTCAACAGCCTATCAGTTTAGTTAGAATTAAAAGGAAAAATTATGGAACAAGGTAGATTATTTCTTGCAATCGGTCTGTCATTATTGGTTTTCCTCGTTTGGAATCTTCTTTTTGTCGACAACGAGGCCGCTAAACGCCAACAAGACGCCCGCAAAGATGAAATCAGGCAAAAACAAGATGACGGTAAATACGAAGAAACCGTTATCCCGGCGGAATCCGCGTCTGCCGCTGATGTTAGCAAGGCTGATGAAACCATTGCGGCACTGCCGTTAAAAGATGTTACGGAAGAGCGCCAGGCGCGTATATTAACGATCAGAACACCATTGTACACCGCTAAAATATCCGAAAAAGGTGCTGTGATTAAAAGTTTCCTGCTTAACAATTACTATGAAACCTCCTCACCGGATTCCCCATTATACCAAATGGCTCCTCCTTCTGAAATTAAGACCGGGACAATTACGCTGGAATTCAGCGGGAACCAATTGAACAACCTGAACAGTGTTGTGTTTCATAGCGATGCGACTGACAGCGAAGTCACTGTTGGGAACAATCCCCATCATATCATTTTTACATCGCAATCGGAACAAGGCGTTATTGTCCAAAAGGAATACCTGTTTACGCCCCAATCGTATAAAATTGGCCTCACAGTCCGAATTATAAATAAATCAGACCGAGATATTCAAGGACAGGCCATCGTGGGCTTAAAAAAAGTGATGCCCAAAGATATTGATCGCTTCGGTTTTTCCGGACCCAGCGCCCTCATTAACAATACATTGGAACAAATTGCCATTAAAGATATTGCCAAAAAAAATGTCTATCCTGGTAAAGTGGATTGGATTGCGGTGGAAGGCCGCTATTTTATAACGGCCCTGATGCCTGTTAAAAACCAGAACGGTGAACTCAGGCTTAATGTGACCGGCGAAAATGTGATTACCAGTCAATATGCCGCACCGCTGATGGAGATTCAAGCCAATATGCAAGCGTCGCTTGAATACGAACTTTTTATCGGTCCGAAGAAGGTCAGCATTTTAAAACAAAGTGGCCATCAACTCGATAAAGCTGTTGATTTCGGCTGGTTTGATTTTATTGCAAAACCCTGCCTCTCATTTATGAATTATCTTTACCAGTATATTCCCAATTACGGCGTTGTGATCATCATTTTAACCTTGTTAATCAAAATGGTTTTATGGCCGCTGGGGAGCAAAGGCTATAAATCAATGGCCGAAATGAAAAAACTGACACCGCTTATGTCCGAGATTAAAGAAAAATACAAAGGGGATAAAAAGCGTATTCAAGAAGAAACCATGCAGCTTTACAAAACCTATAAAGTTAATCCTATCGGGGGATGTTTGCCGATGGTTATCCAAATTCCCGTATTTTTTGCATTTTACAGGATGCTTTATCAGGCCATCGAATTGCGGCATGCGCCTTTTTTCGGATGGATAACGGATATGTCAGCGCCTGATCGTTTGGGTAATTTCGGTTTTTCGATTCCATTTATGGAAGCGCCTTACGGAATCCCGGTGCTTACCATCATAATGGGTGTCACCATGTTTTTGCAGCAAAAAATGTCTCCGCCGGTGGGAGATGCAACCCAGGCCAAAATCATGCAATTTATGCCCCTCGCCTTTACAGTTATTTTTATCAATTTTTCCGCAGGGCTGGTTCTCTATTGGCTTATCAACAATGTTGTGTCCATAGCCCAGCAATATTATATCCAGAAAAAAACTATCTGAACCGGAGGTTGCTATGTCACGTTATTATGAATTTGAAGGAAAGAATATCGACGCCGCTGTCCGCAATGCATGTGATATACTTAAGATTTTAAAAGAAAATATAAAATATGAAATAGTGCAACCCGGATCCAGTGGTTTTTTTGGTATTGTTGGCAGAAAAAAGGCCAAAATTCGGGTAATGCGTATCCAGGATGAACATGCTGACACTGGTGAAGCGTCCGATCAAAAATCTCAGACGCCATCAGCAGATAAGGATATGAATTCCCCTCAGCTTACCGAAGATGACGCCGAAATCGCCGCGGGAGGCGATGACGCCGTGCCTACAAAAAAAGATAACATTTCGGACCCACTTGAGCTTGCCCAAACGGCCTTAAGGCGAATATTGGATTTTATCACTGATAACGCAACGATAACCGTTGAAAAGCGTGAACCGATTGAATTGATGGTCAGCGGGCCTCATCCGGGGGTCATTATTGGCAAACATGGCCAGACCCTGGAGGCGATCCAATACCTTGTCGAAAAAATGGTCAGTCGCAAGTGTAAAAAGCATATTCGTTTACATATAGACATTGAACAATATCTTAAAAAGCGTAAAGACAACCTGATCAAACTGGCGCTAAGGCTTTCCGAAAAAACGAAATTATCAGGCAAACCGGTTACCATCGGCGTGATGAACGCCCAGGAACGCCGGATTGTGCATATCGCCCTGAGAGACAAAGCGGGGGTGCGCACCCAGAGTATCGGCAGCGGAATTATGCGCAAACTGGTCATTTATCCTAAGAAAAATAATCGCAGGGCAAAGTGATGTGATCCGTTTGCCAGGAAATAGTGACACCATTGCCGCCATCGCCACACCTTATGGAACCGGCGGTGTCGGCCTGATTAAAATTTCAGGCGCAGACGCCTTACAAATCGCAACCCTTCTTTTTAAACCCAAGCACGCCAAGGCTTTTCGCGCTAATGGCGTGCTTCATTCTAAAACCGAGTTTCAATGCCACCATCTCTATTACGGTTACCTGATCGATCCTGCCGAAAATACAATTTGTGATGAGGTGCTGATATCCTACATGCAGGCGCCTCATTCATACACTTGCGAAAACGTTGTTGAAATCAACTCCCATTCAGGAGCGGCCGTATTAAATTACATCCTTAAACTCGTCTTAAAAAATGGTGCCCGCCTTGCCGAACCCGGTGAGTTTACGCGGCGAGCCTTCTTAAACGGCCGTATTGATCTCACCCAGGCCGAATCCGTCATTGATCTGATTAACGCCCAAAATGAAAAAGCGCTGGCAATCGCCAATGAAAATCTCGGCGGTGGGCTGCGTCATAAAATCGAGGCAGTTAAAAAGGAATTATTAGCGGTTCTGAGTCTGATTGAAGCTATCATAGACTTTACCGATGACATCAATGACTCGGAAACCATCGAACAGCAGGCGGCCACCGGCATAGAAAAAATCATTACTGATATTCAGTCGCTTATCAGGCTATATGATGATGCCAACTATCTACGAGAAGGCTTCAAAATCAGCATTATCGGGAAACCGAATGTGGGTAAGTCCAGCCTGATGAACTGTTTGGTGGAAAAAGATCGCTCCATTGTCACCGATATCCCCGGCACCACCCGTGACTTAGTGTCTGAAACCGTCATTCTAAACGGAATACCCATTTTGCTTTCAGATACAGCTGGAATACAGGACAGTCAGGATGAAGTCGAAAAGCTTGGAATTAGCAAAAGCAGGGAAAGTTTAAAAAACGCCGACCTGGTTTTATTGGTCACCGACACTGGCAACTTGTTGTCCCAAGATGATTTTGATATTTACGACGAAGTAAAAGAAAAAAATATTGTCTTGGTGCATAACAAAATTGATATTATGGAAGCGTGTTTCAAGAAACGGTTTCCGGACGATTGGAAAACACCACCTTCGATCTATATCTCCGCAAAAAACAAACAAGGAATCAATGCGTTACGCCAGGTAATTGTAAAAAAGCTTCATGATCAGCCAAGCGCGTCCTCAAACTCGTTGTATGTTCCCAACCTGCGGCAAAAACTCGCGCTTGAAAAAGGTGTTGCGCCGCTTTTTACCGCGCTTGACGAATTAATGGCGGAAGCACCCTACGAAATTGTTGCGCTCAATCTCCAGGAAACGCTTGCCTGTTTGGATGAAATCACCGGTCAGACCACCAGTCAGGATGTGCTTGATATGATTTTTCGTAATTTTTGCATCGGGAAATAAAGTGAAATGTTTCATGTGAAACATTGAGGTCGTTGGACGTTCAGATGTAACCGTTCACTCCCTCAGCGGGACAGCTTAGGAATAGGAGTCGGTTGGGTTGAGGAACGAAACCTGACGAATTCAGGCTGATGTCAGGTTTCGTGCCTCAACCCAACCTACGCCTGTCCCGCCTTATGTGGGTAGTTGTTCAATTCAAGGGTCAATGGGAAAGCGGCTTTTTGTAGCTGACTTGTATGTGCGACGCGGTACATTACAACTGAAATTCAAAATGGCCGAAACGATGATCAAGCCCGATTATTTTTATCACAAATACCCTAAACCGGATAATGAACATTAATTCCACTGTCTGAATTAGGATTTTCAGGATTGATTGATTTTAGGATTATTCTTGGCATCCTTCATTTTTTCATAAGAGCGTGTTTGAAAAATCCCCCGCAAAAAGCATAACGGCTTTTTTAAGAAAAACCACATCCCCGCGAACATTCGGATTCGGCCCCGTAATTACACATTCCCTATCTTATAAACACCCCTTGTATGCACTTTTGTACACTTGACATTTATCGTTCAATCTCACCTCCTGAACCTACCGTCTCATAACAATTCCGGGGAAAGCGCCAACATGTCACCCCCCCTGTTAACAGAGGATAAAGTTCCGTCACATAAAGATTCCGGGGAAAGCGCCAACATCCATTAGCTCAACTTGGAGCAGCTATTGGTGGTTCCGTCACATAAAGATTCCGGGGAAAGCGCCAACGAAGCTCACAACAAATGGGTCGAGGAAAGAGTTCCGT
>JAOZRC010000492.1:2358-4644 GCA_029940345.1 Desulfobacterales bacterium | reverse complement strand
ATATTGGTTTGGGGCAAAAATCATGCCAGAACAAACCTAAATCCGATGACTATAGACAGTTACATATTAAATTTCACTGCGTTATCGGTCGTCGGCGTATTAACAATACAGCCTCCTCCCTCTAACCTTGTGAAATGTAATATGTGACTGTCTATATATGGATAAAAGTAAAAACAGGCATTTCAAGAAGGGCGTCGGTATTTTGCCGACAGGTTGATTGGGCATTAAATGAATGCCTATATTTCGATCCACTTCAATTTGAAATAACGGTTTGTATATCAAACCGTTTTAAGTCGATTTCTAAAAATGAATATTCCAGGTTGCACAGGGTGTTTTCATGCTGTTCCTAAGCATATAGCGCATACTCATGATGAAATGTGGAATATTTTTTTAAATGTAACCTTTTTGTATGTATTCCGACATGTAAAGTGGTGAAGCGCAACAAAACCCGTCCTACGAAAAAAGTTACACGCAGTTTTTTATTGGAAATCACATAACTCTAATAATGACAAGCGTGATATCATCCTCTTGGGATACCGAGCCGCAAAATTGCTTCAATTCATCAATCAACGCCTTCACAATCTCTTCGGAAGATTTATCTGAATGATTTCGAATGATGCTTTTGACCCTTTCTTTGCCAAACATTTCATCTTTAGCATTATGAGCCTCCCATAAGCCGTCTGTGCAAATAACAAGTATCTGGCCGGACCTGATTTCCTTTGTGGCCTTTTTATACACGGAGTCTTCGAACCAGCCGAGTACTGAGCCGCCCGCTTCGGCAAGTTCATGAAAGGCGTCCTTTTCAATATCATAAACGATGGCCGGATCATGGCCGGCGCTGACATAATCGACTGATTTGGCTTCTTCGTCTATTTCGGCATAAAAAAGCGTCATAAACATGCCGCTTTCCCCAACATCCAAGTTAAACTGGTAGTTGACATCTGTAATTATATCTGCAATGTCGCCGGGCATGGCTGATCTCTGGCGCAGGAGCGCCCGGGCGGTGGCCATGAGAAAAGCGGACTCCAGACCATGACCGGATACATCACCAACTATCACAGTAAGGCCTTGCCGATCGGGTTGAATCAAAAAATCATAGAAATCCCCTCCGGTTTCGTCACAGAATCTACTTTCGCCGGCTATATCCAGGCCCTGAATTTGAGGGTTGGCACCTGGCAAAAGATTTCTCTGCAATTGCTCGGCAAGCTGAAACGTTTGACTCATCTTAACATGATCTTCCAGTTTAGGCCCCATGCTATTGATAGAATCGGCAAGCTCACCCAATTCATCCGTACGCGTCAGCTTAACTTTATACTGAAAATTACCTTTGGCAAGTTCGCGCGTGGCATGAACCAGTTTGGATATCGGCCGCGAAAAACGAAAAGTGATGAGCAACACCGCCAAAAAATCGGAAATAATGATAAGCAGGAGTGACCATCTGAAGATGTTTTGTTTTTCTTCATCAATCATATGATCTATAAAATCAATGGATACGCCGACATGCGCTTCCCCCAGTTTTTGATCTTCGTATTGAATTGGCTGGGATAATTTCAGGATAACATCACCGGATTTCGCTTGATACTTGAAATAGGTTGTCTCCCCGTCCATCTCTTCTGGGGCAATGGGGTTAAGTTCTTTGTAATCGAATGGCTGTTCCTCTTTTGAATTATCGCTATGCGCCATGATAATGTTATTGTTGTCAACGATAAAGGCGTACTTCAATCCTTCCACTGCGCCAACTTTTCTTATCGTCGGTTTAATAGCTCGTACGTTTTTGTAAATAAGCGGTTCCTGTGAAATGGATGTAATATAATTCAGGGTGATTTTACCGATTTTAAAAGTTTGAGCTGTAAGTTCTTCTTTCTGATGGTTTAAAAATATAGTGCTTAAAGTCACGATAACACCGATAATGATTAGTGTGCAGAAAATACAAAGCTTCAGCGCGATGGGAATGCGAAACTTTCTTTGAGGAAGAGGAGCGTCTTTTATTTTTGCTGATGTTTTGCTCAATTTAATTCCTTTTGATACAGATTTAACAAGGCTTTTTAAAAAAACAATAGCAAAATTATCAGGGCTATTGTTTCCGTCCGCCATAGGATGATCGTATTTGTTTTTTTGGGGTGACTTTTCGATTTCAACGTTTTTGATTTCAACGTCTTTGATTTCGTCGTTTTTGGTTTCAATGTTTTTGATTTCGATGTCTTTGGTTTCAATGTTTTTGGTTTCAACGTCTTTGATTTCAACGTTTTTGATTTCAACGTTTTTGATTTCGACGTCTTTGATTTC
>JAOZRC010000492.1:0-2258 GCA_029940345.1 Desulfobacterales bacterium | reverse complement strand
CTTTGATTTCAACGTTTTTGATTTCAACGTTTTTGATTTCGACGTCTTTGATTTCGACGTCTTTGATTTCGACGTCTTTGATTTCGACGTCTTCCGAGTTGAAATGTTCAAAAGCTATTTCTTCAGTATCAAAAATTTCAAAGGTCGAATCTAACCGGGTAACTTTGAATATCTCTTTTACAAAATCCTGAAGCTTGCACAGTACGATTTGCGTATTCTTATTTTTTATTTGATGATCGGCTAACTTAAATTCCCGAATACCGGCACTGCTTAAATAATTAAGTTCCGCCATGTTAATAATGATTTTATTTTCATGGTGGTTCGTTTGTTTCTTAAGGCTCTGTCGAAACTCAGGTGCTGTTTGCGCATCTATCCTGCCTTTAACTGTTATGATGACAATATCTTCTTTTATATGCTGACTTATTTGCACCGGAGTTGCATTCATATTCATCAGGCATCCTCGCTAACCGCACAGGTCGAAACGTTTCAAAGGCATGAAACTTAAAACGATTAATAGACAGAGATGCATTATTTTTCGCATTGTCAGCCATCTCCTGTTAATGTTATAAAGTATTCCTTCACGACTTTCCAAACAGGCTCTTATAAAATCAATGGAACCGCCGCGCCATTTTCATGAAAAAACCTTTAATTTCTTTGTGAAGATTGCTGACTTCCGACAGGTCTTTAAGCATCGCTTCATTTTCTTCCAACTCATTTAGCAAGTGTTCTTTTTTATGCCGGTTTGCTTCAGACGCCCCTGAGGGGATTAATTTTTTAAAAAAGGAGCCGCCGGAATTGGGCGTCGCGGACTCCAGAAGAGTCATTTCTTCCTCAAGAGCTTTGATTATCTGCCTTTGACCGATAATCCATTGATTGATATGGCGGGCAACGCTTTTTAGTTGATCCGCCAGTTGAGCCCGCTCGACATCAAGTTCAGCTCGAATCTTGAAGAAATTTTGCGTATTATCATGTTCCAATTCATTCCTGATTTCCCTGAAAAAATCAATATCCCTGATGAACTGCTCTCTCATGGCGGTGTGCTGAAAGCCTGAAGATTTAAGATAACCTGTCAGTGTCAAAAAGAGCCCATTTAAGACAATGGAATCCTCTTCCCCTGGTGCCAGTTCCAATTTTTTCTTGCTTTCCGCATGGCGAAATGCCAGTGCGGTATTCACTGCAATCAGACCATGCGTAAAGCGATACCTGATGAGAATTTCCATCATCGTAGCGTTGGAGAACATTTTTCGAATTTCATTCGGCCAGGCGCACTGCCCGCCATCGTTGAACAAAGTAAACTCATTTTTTAAAATCGCATAAGCGTCAGTGCCCGTAACATTGCTTTCCGTTTCCTGCGCCGCATAATGAAGATAAGACAATGCATTGAGGTTATCGAGAGCATCATTCAGGTTATGATTTAGCAGGTTTTTAATGATGTTGGCGGTTACGCAAGGAATCAGTTCTTCGGGATCATCACCAAATTGTAGTGAGGACTCATGCTGTTCACGAATTAATAAAATCTCTAACAGTTTGTCAAAAAAAGCGAAAAGAACTTTCCGGGCAAGCTCACGATCAGGGTAGAGATAGCCTGTTCGAATAGTTTCGGAATCAATAAAATTATATACCAATTTCCATAATAACGCCCCTTTGGGCTCACGATCTTGGTTGCATGCGGTTATCAGGATACTTTCCATCTCATCGGCAGTAAAAATATTTTCGGCTTTTTTTCGAGCCGCATTATACCATTGGGGAAAGTCAGCCAATTCCGAACGGACTGAGATCATTTTTCCATCGTCCCAAAAGGAATAAAACCGTTCGGTAAAAATCTCCAAAGTGTACCTGGCGGCAGGTGTCAGCGGATATTGTAACTGTGCATATTCCATTCGCTGGCGTACATTTTCTTCAAGCATTTTATCATCTGATACTTCCGCTATCTTAAGCGCTCTTTGGAAAAACTCATCTTCGGTGCATGTTCCGGTGTCTATCGATTGGCGCTCTTTACCATCCGGTGTATGGCCGAAATTTTCCGCTGCTAACAACAAATTGGCTTTAAGCAGTTTTTTAACAACTCTTTTTTGAAGCGCCTGTTCAAATTTATCTTTATCGGAATTTGGGGTCATATCAGTATGTATATTGCGAAGAATAAGTTCAAATTTAAATTTTGATGAAAAGCGTCTGTTAAACAGGTTCTTTACACACTTCAAATAAATGGACATTCAATATTTTAGCTAAATATCAAACGGTTAAGTCAAAAGCCAAAA
>JAOZRC010000491.1 GCA_029940345.1 Desulfobacterales bacterium | reverse complement strand
AATGGTTGGCGACAATGATTAATTCCGGAAAATCGCATGCAACTTCATCCAGGTAGAGCGGCCTGCCGTAATCAATGGTTCTGTTTACAGTAAAATTAACAGAACAATGAATGGTGACCGGAATCTTTAAATCCATACATTTTTGGTAAACAGGATAAAAGCGCTTGTCATTGCATTTTACCCGGTAGGCCCAAGGTTGGATGTTGACCCCTTTAAATCCTCTTTCCTTGACTTCTCTTTCAACAACATAAGCCATGTCATCATCTTCAAGAGGATTGATACACAAATAACCGGCCACGAATCTATCCGGATGTGCTTGAACGATTTCGTAAACAGCATCATTTAATTTGCGATAATCGCCGATGGCCCATTCTGCTTGCATAACAGCTTTTTCAACCCCTCCTTTTTGCATTCCTGCAATGAGGTGATCGACGGTCAGTTGAGTGAACATTTCCACTTCTTCATATTTTCCCATGTATCCGCGTAAATAGCTGTTTGGAAGTGTTCTCATAGCCGCTTCAGGATCCATATATGTACTTATGGGGGGCACCATTCGAAAATCGATGATCATTTTATTTCTCCTTGCCCGTTGATTTTTTTGTTGCGGCCAGAACACTTTTGGCCCGCTGTGCAGCTTCGAGGCTTTGAAACACAAGGGCGATATCCCGGGTTTCCTGCGCAAGGGTTTCTTCAAATCCCAGATAGACTCCCTGATTTAGCGCTTTTTTGGATAATGCAATGGAAAAAGTCGAATTTTGAGCGATCTTTTCTGCCATTTCAATAACGGTCTTTTCCAGATTTTCCAGAGGAACGACGCGGTTGATCAATCCCCATTGTTCAGCCTGGGTGGCGTCAATAAACTCGGTGGTGAAAACCATCTCCTTGGCTCGAGCTAACCCGACCGATAGCGGCAGCAATTTGGTGCCGGCATTGGTCACGGTCGCTCCCACCCGTGCTTCAGGAAACCCGAATTTGGTTCCTTCGGCCGCAATCCGGATATCACAGTTCAGGGCCCATTCACACCCGGCACCCAAGGCATACCCGTGAATTGAGGCGATAACCGGTTTAGGTATACCCATGATGGCGCGGGTGGTATCCTGCAATGTTTTGATAATCCGAAATCCATCCTCCATAGAAAGGATTGTGTGATCTTCAGCCAGGTCGTCCCCGGAGCAAAATGCCCGGCCTTCACCTTTTACAATGACGACTTTGACCTCTGAGTCCGCTTCTGCTGCTTTCAACGCGGCCAGAAAATCTTCTACAAGCTGCCTATTTTGCGCGTTAAGCACTTCCGGGCGGTTAAAACTGATTGTTACAATGTTTTCTTTTTTATCGTAAATAACGGTTTCAAGCTGCACAATATTTACTCCTTATGTGGATTAGCGCCATTTTTTATCCACGGCGTCATAACTGCCGACTCTTAGATCTTCTTTGGCTGCAACCAGTTTGTGCTTTTCGACCCGCTCTGATGGTGTTCTGGGCAGATCGTCAACATACTCGATGTAACGCGGCACTTTGAAGTAGGCCAGTTTTTGCCTGGCGAATTCTATGATGCCTTGGGGGGAAAGCGTATTCTGAGACTCACTTTCCTGGAGTACAATATAGGCCTTCACCTCTTCCCCTCTGAGTTCATCCGGAACAGGCACAACAGCCGCCAGTTTTATTTTTGTATGTTCCATCAAGACGCCTTCAACTTCTACCGAGGAGATGTTCTCACCAGTCCGGCGAATCATATCCTTAAGACGTCCCGTCCAGTGAAAATAGCCTTTTTCATCCTTGTAGACCAGATCTCCTGTATGCGCCCATCCGTTTTTGAAGAATTTTTGGGTAGCTTCGGGTTTTCTCCAATAACCGAGCATCATGGGCTCACCTCTGAGGACGAGTTCACCGATTTCACCATCGGATAATTTTTCCCCTTTGTCATTTACCACCTTAGCTTCTTTTGTAGAAACAGGTGCTCCCATGGCTCCGCTGCCAACGCTTGCGGCATCTTCCACTGGAACCACCAGATCCACGCCTGTTTCGGTCATTCCATAAGCCTCTCGCCAGGGCACGTTCCAACGTTTTTCGAATATTGCATGATATTGGGGCAGAATGCCGGAACAATATACAAACTTAAGATTGTGATTTTGTTCAAGCGCTGGATTTTCTTCCAGTTTTAAGAGATAAAACGGCATGGTGCCCAGCACATAAAAAAAGGTGACCTTGTTATCTTTGACTGTTTGCCAGAATTTTGATGGTGAGAACCTGTGCATGATAACCAGAGGGATTCCCTTTATCAGGCAAAGGATGGTATTCCACTGGGGATCTATGTAGTAAAAGGGCTGAGCTGTCAGGTTGATATCCTCAGAAGTTGTTTGGAAAAAGTTCGAAATGACATCTCCCATCAAGAGCCAGTACCGGTGGGTGAGCATACACCCCTTGGGAAAACCTGTGGTCCCGGATGTATATTGGATGTTGACCATGTCATTTGCCGTCACGTTTGCGATTTTGAATTTATTCGCAGCCTGATGAGTGATTGATTGATAGTGAGGGTAGCCGAAAGATGCCTCACCCGAAACCACGATGTGTTTGAGGTCAGGAACTTGTTCTCTTACTTTTTCGAGCAGGGGGAGATATTCATCGTGTATAACGATAGCGGATGCTTCGGAATCCGTGAGAATATAGACAAGGTCATGCTCCTTGTAGTTGATATTCGTGGGGACCATGATGGCACCGAGCTTGGCGATGGCCAGCCAGGCAATCGGGAATTCAAATCCATTGGGCAACATGACACTAACTTTATCCTCTTTAGCGACGCCCAATTCTTTTAATGCATTGGCCATCTGATTGACCCGGCGATTGACCTCCTGAAAAGATAATTTTTCACCTTCATAAATTAAGAGAATCTTGTCTTTGTATTTGTTAGCGGCATCTTCCAGGAGATGTCCGATAGTCGGCCATTTTAAATCGGGTTTTTTCATCATATCCTCATATTTTAAGATCCTGAATCCTTTTTCGTGTAACTTTCGATAATTTCTTCAAGTATCTGGATAGAGGCTTCAAAACTAAATAATTCCCTGGAAGCAATCCATTGAATTGCCAGCCCGTCAATCGCTCCCTGAATAATGGGTGCAATAATCTCGGTCTGAAACTTTCTAAACTCACCATTTTGCTGGCCGGCTTGAAGGATACTGGAAAGGTATTTGAAACAGCGTTCGTTGGTTTGCCTGGACCAGGGATTAATACTTGTTTCGGCTGAGTTGATTTCGATACCCATTCTAAAAAGAGCGGTGAACTTGTTGAAATTCTTTGTTAGAAACTCAAAGTTGGCTTCCAGGTAAGTTCTGAGTTTATCCCGGGCGGTTTTCCGGGATTCTACTCGCTCTTTTCTGTATTCAAACAATTCATCAATCAACGCTGCCCAAATATCGCCCAGAAGTTCCTCGGTGGTATTGAAATGATAATAGATAACGCCTTTGCTGATACGGGCTTTGTCGGCAATTTTCTGAACAGTTATATTTTGATACCCCCGGGTTTCGATTTCTTGAAGAGCCACTTCGAGAATCTGCTTGCGGCGGGCTTCCTCGATGAAGGTGCTTTTGGGTTTTTTGTTAGCGGCGGGAATTGATTTTTGGTTCATAAATAAACTCCAGAATAAATATTTGACTAATGGTCAAAAATTATACGTATATCCAAATCATGTCAAGGAAAATTTGAACATTTATATCTATTTATTCGGAGGACTTCTAACAGTTTGATATTTCATTAAAAAATGTGAGATACAATGATGAAAATTCCAGGTTGGAGTTAGACTATTATATTTTGTAATAATTTTTAAGTGCCTTTTCGATATCCTGAATATGGTTTTTCATGTCCCTTGCAGCTTTGCCAGCATTTCTTTTTTGGATATCCTCGTAAATGCGGATATGGAAGTCCAGGGACCGTTCAAGAAGTCCCGGTATGACGGTAAAGGTTTCCCGGATAAACTGCTCCATCAGACCGCGGATGGTGACAAACATGTGGAGCATGTAACGATTGTGGGAGGCGTTGGCAATCTGATGGTGAAATTTCATGTCACGCTCTGAATAATCCTTTGGTCTGTCTTCCTTTAGGGCTGTTGTCATTTCGTCAATAAGTTTTCCCATCTTCTGAACATCTTGTTTCGTAGCATTTTTCACCGCCAACTCTGCAACCCCCACCTCGATAAAACGCCGCGCTTCGATCAGTTCCAGGGTGGCATTGGAATCTGACACCAGAGGCGGGGAAAGCTGTTCCGCCCATAAGGTAGGGCTGCCGGATTTGATAACAGTGCCTAATCCGGGTCGCTGTTCGATCGCCCCGATGAGAGTCAGGGTATGCAGGGCCTCTCGCAAAGATGGCCGGCTGACACCTAATTGGGCGGCAAATTCGAGCTGATTGGGTAGCTTGTCGCCTTTTTTCAACTCCCCGTTGTTGAGCATGCGTTTGATTTCATCTATGACTGAATCCGCCAATTTTTTGCGCTTAATTGTTGCCATTAAAAATTTTCTCCCTGATAAAATATGATGATAAGATTGTCGTATCATTAAGGTGAAAAACCTGTCAAGCTGTATCGCCAGCAAGATAAGAGTGTGGCATGGTACATAGGATTAAGCTTGAAATATAGTTCATGAAAGACTTTTCTTT
>JAOZRC010001017.1 GCA_029940345.1 Desulfobacterales bacterium | reverse complement strand
AACAGGCTCTAAGATTAATAAATTGGCCTTTATTCTATCAAACCAAAATAGTTATTTGGCAGACTTAATCTAAGAGCCTGCTCGAAAAGTCTTGAATCGGCTGCAAAAAGCGTGAAAACGACTTATCAGACAGGCTCTAAAAATCGAATACTCATTATTTTGTTGAAGATGTTTCCAAAAATATATTTCGGCCATTTAAAAGGAATATGACGATTATCGTTAAAAAAATGTTTACATGATAACCTAATCACTTAGCCGTTAATTACCAATAATTCAAGTAAAAGATCAAAATATAAAATGATTATTGATTTTCATACACACCTGTTTCCCAAAAATATTCGTCAAAACCGGGAAAAATATTTTCCAGGAGAGCCCGCTTTTCAATTGCTATATCAGTCACCCAAAGCCAAACTTGCCCGTGCGGACAATCTCATCGCCATAATGGACGATCAGGGTGTTGACAAGGCGGTGATTTTCGGATTTCCATGGCGAAATCCGTCAACTTTCAAATACCATAATGACTACATTATAAAAGCCGTTGAGAGATACCCGAAGCGCTTTATCGGGTTCGGGTGTTTTGACCCGTTTAGTGAGGAGGCACTCAAAGAAACCGAGCGGTGTTCAGAAGGTGGGCTTAAAGGCATCGGGGAACTGGCCTTTTATCAGTCCGGCATTGATAAAGCTGCTCTTGAGCAGTTAGAACCGATTATGGCGGTCTGCCAGGCAAAAGATTTACCGGTGCTGATCCACACGAACGAGCCGATCGGGCATCAGTATCCGGGAAAAACGCCCAATACGTTGTACCAGATTTATCGTATGGTCGGACGATTTCCAAAAAATAAAATTATTTTGGCGCACTGGGGCGGCGGTCTCTTTTTTTTCAATCTTTTAAAAAAGGAAGTGAAAGAGACGCTTAAAAATGTTTACTTTGACACCGCCGCGTCGCCATTCCTGTATGACAAGGCCGTTTATCAAATCGCTAAACTGACGATCGGTATTGATAAAATCCTGTTGGGAAGCGATTTTCCGCTTTTAAAGCCCGCAAGATATTTTAAAGAGGTGAATAATTGCGGGTTGGATGAGGATGATATTCATCGTATTTGCGGATTAAATAGCCAGGAGTTGTTGAAAATCGGGAAAGATATATAAATCAATGCGCTTCCGTTGTGAAAAAAGGGGATTGATCATAACTTCGGCCATTTGCCAGATTGTATCGCATTTTTCTAGACTGCGTCATCATTCCGCGACTCCTACCCTGCACAATCTGAAAGAATGCGGTACATTGCAACCGAAATTCAAAATGG
>JAOZRC010000490.1 GCA_029940345.1 Desulfobacterales bacterium | reverse complement strand
GTTTCCTCAAGGTTAAAATCGGTTTCAGTCACGGCGAACACTTCGACGCTGGTTTTGGGCTGTAGTTCAATCCAGCCCTTTTCCTCGAAATAATCCAAAGCGGTGATGACCCGCTGGCGGTCAGAACCCGTAGCCGCCGTGATCGCCTCAATCTTCGGCCGGCTCCATACTTTGGCGGTTTTTGTATTTGCGAATATGGTGCGTACAAAGGCGTTGCGTTCGCCGTCAAAGCGCGCTGTGATCGCATCGGCCGGCTGTATAAACTTAAAGGGGTAGTCTTCAAAATAAATATACCGGGGCTGAATGATTCCTTGCAGCTCCAGGTAAACGAGCAGTGTTTTAAGGGGCAATATGCGGATATCAGTGAGATTGGCCAAACTATAGAGCCGGATTTCCCACTGCTGACCGGCGCACTCTTTGACCTGTTCCAGCACGGTGCGAATGCCCTGCTTTTCGGGCGTGTCTCCATAAGCAAAATTTTCAAGGAGCGGCACACTGCTGCGATTTCCAAGAACCGTGCATACCGATGTTTTCCCATCACGGCCGGCGCGGCCGATCTCCTGGCTGTAGCTTTCCACGGATTTGGGCAGGTCAAAATGGATCACCTTGCGGATATCGCGTTTATCAATGCCCATGCCGAACGCAATGGTGGCCACAACAATATCAAGCTGGCCGTTCATAAAGCGGTTCTGGATATTTTCGCGCTGATCTGATTTCATCCCGGCATGATAGGCCGAAGCATTGAGCCTGTTTTCGCGGAGCATCAGGGCCACGGTTTCAGCCGTTTTCTGCTGAATCACGTAAATGATGGATGGTCCCGCCGGCGGCTGAGACAGCGTGTGAATCAAAGCAGCCGTCTTTTCTTCAAGAGGCGTCGGTATAATGCGAAGGTGAAGGTTTTGCCTGAAAAATCCGGTAGCGCTGACATTTTCCCGTCTGATGTCAAACTTGCGGCACATATCATCAATCACTTGGGGCGTAGCGGTGGCTGTGAGCAGCAATACATGGGGGATATTAAATTCCTGCTGGTATGCAGGGATTTTGAGGTAATCCGGCCTGAAATTGTGCCCCCATTCGGAGATGCAGTGGGCTTCGTCAACCACCATGAGTGAAATATTCATTCGAGCCAGTTGAAGCCGGAAACGCTCGTTCTTGAAGCGTTCCACCGAAATCATCAGGATTTTAACCTGTCCCGCGCGCGCCGCCTGAAGAGCGCCCATATAGTCTTCCCGGGTCATGCCGGAATCCAGTTTTACCGCCGGGATATTTTTGGATCGGAGAAAGTCGATCTGATCCTTCATCAGTGAGAGAAGGGGTGAGACCACCAGGGTAATGCCGGTCAATTGCAGCGCCGGAAGCTGATAGCATAAGGATTTACCGGCGCCTGTGGGAAAAATGGCCACAGCGGATTGCGGTGAAAGCACATTTTCGATAACCGCCTGTTGGCCTTCCAGAAAATGATCGAAACCGAAGCGATTTTTTAGTGATTCTGTCAGCATAATGCCTCTTTGTCATGTTTTCACTCCGCTAAAGACACAACCTCCGCGCCGGTTATTTTCAAAAGCTCTGACGGCGTCAAACGCATCATCGCATTGATATCGCCACCACCGCCGTAAATGATGCTTTGTGCGGCAACCGCTGTGTCCGCCAAAGTGCGAATTGCGGATTTATGGCCGAAAGGGGGCATGCTGCCGACGATGAAGCCGGTAATTGCCAGCGCCTGTTCAGGAGTAGCGAATTTGACCCGCTTGCGGCCTGTTTGCAGGAAAGCGGCCAGTTTGCGCCGGTCCACGCGCGCGAGGCCGTTGTTGATCGCCAACAGCGGTTGATCATTAAAAATGAAAACCAGGGACTTGATGATTTGATCGGTTTCCACCTGCAATTCACGGGCGGCATCGCTGACGGTGGGCGTATGCCCGTTTAAAGACAAAATGGTCGCTTCAATATGATTCTGGTCAATAAAGTGTTGCAAGTCGGTGCTGTTCATGCAGGTTTCCCTTCTTTTTTTGATAAACAGGTCAATTTTTTTTCACTTCTGTCCCTTTACCGCGAATCACAGCTTCCTGGCCCACGCCTTCGGGATTGGCGACGACAACCGCCTGATCCGGCCGCAGACGTTCATTGCCGTCAATCACCACCGGCATCCCGGGAACGATATAGGGATTATCCACGCCCATATATTCATCTTCGTAACTGACAATATTAACCGGCAGAATTTTGGCCTTGTTTTCTTTGACCGTATAAACAAAATTCTTGCCTTGAAATAAAACCAGCGCATCGCGTTTCATCATCTTCAATTTCATTTTGTGGCTGACCGGGACATTGACAGTCACAGACATATTGCGCAACGCCTCTTTGAAATAAGGCGCGGCAATTTTGATCTGAAAAGTTTTGCTCTTGACATCCGCTACCGGTGCGAAACGAATGATTTTGCCGGTGAATTTTCGATTCAGCGCCGGAACTGTGAATGCCGCTTCGCTCCCAGTTTGTACAAACGGAATCAGCTCTTCGGATACGGACACCTTAACCACCATGTCATCGCGGGATGCCAGTATGCACACCGGTTCGCCCGGCTTCAGCCACTCGCCTTCATTTTTCTTTTTTTCCAGGATCACACCGTCAAAGGGCGCATAGATAACGCTTTTCTTGATTTCAAGCCTGAGTCGGGCCAGTTTTTGTTTAGCAATCTCTTTCTGCTTGATATTCCCTTTTAACTGATCGCCATAGTCTTCATACACTTTTTGGGAAGTGATATCCTTTTTTAACAATATGTCATAGCGTTTGAGATCGCGCCGCGTACTTTTGATTTTGATTTCGATCTGTTCGATCTCTTTATGCGTCATGGCGATGCTGTTTTCAATAAAATCGGTGTTCAAACGCACCAGCGCGAAGCCTTTTTTGATCACCGCTCCTTCGGTGATATTCTGGCTTTTTATCAACCCGCTGATTTCCGAAGAGATGCCGGAGCGTTTATCGAAATCGATGACACCCATGATACGGTTGGTTTTGGCTGTCACTTTTTCAAAAACCTGCATAACAACCACTTTGGCGGGCGGTTGCGCGGCGGCTAGCGTGATATTGATCAGCAAGACCATAGCAAATGCGCTGAGAACCGTTTTGATGTTCAGCAGTTTAAAATATTTGATTTGATGTTTTAAAAGACGGGTCATTTTTCTTTCCATGTTTTTATAGTAAAGGGGCATGAACGATTTGTAAAATCATTCTACAAGAAAAAAGTAAAAAATCTTTTTTAGCTTAGAGGATGCTTAATGTAAAGACAAATATCTTTCGTTTCTCAGTTCACTTGACAAAGAACGCCCTTGTGGTATTTACGATATACGCTATATGTATGGATAAAATTGGTAACCTTACCCCAAATTAAACCCACTATCAGGAAACAGAGGCAAACCATGCAAAATAACATTGAAAACAGTCCTGTTCCACAAAAATCTGGCCGTAAAAGACGTTTCGGGTGTTTGCAGATTATTGCGATTATCCTGGCTACCGCGCTTTTAACAGCGCTATTCACCGTTTGGGCGGCCCAAAGGTATCTGTTCGCACCGGATTTCAAACCGGTTACACTCACTGCCGGTGAAGAGCGCCAGCTTAATCATAAGCTTGAAAAATTTGAGGCCTTAGGCAGTATTTCACAGAAATCCGATAGCATTATTCGCAAGCGTGGCAATACGGGCGATGAAAAAAATTCCTTAGCCGAATCCGATTCCAATGCACCTCTGAAACCGGAACAGTATAGCGAAGCGGGTGCTATTCGGACAATCAGGCTCTCCGAAAGAGAAGTCAATGCCTTGCTTGCCAAAAATACGGATTTAGCACGCAAACTGGCGATTGATTTTAGTGACAATCTTATCAGCGCTAAATTGCTCATTCCGGTTGATCCGGATTTTCCCGTGTTAGGCGGAAAGACGATCCGGTTGCGGGCCGGTTTGCACCTGGCGTATCGCAATGCCCAACCTGAAATTATATTGAGAGGCGTCAGCGTGATGGGCATTCCCATTCCCAACGCCTGGTTAGGCGGTATCAAGAACATTGATCTTGTAAAAGAACTCGGTGAAGATCAGGAGTTCTCCAAGGCGCTTGCCGAAGGTGTGGAAGATATTCAAATCGAGGAAGGTGTTTTGAAAATTACGTTGAAAGAGTAAGGGCCTAAACTTAAAATTGTAATTTTATTTCTTTGGGTGGATGAAACGCAGCGTAACCCACTATTGATCAAAATCGAAATTGCGGTGGGTTGCGCTACCTGGTTTTAAATATCCCTGAGACCTTACATTTCGCACGCCGTAAAAATATTTGAGGCTTAATGAATGAAACGCCTCGAAATTTCATATCAAACCGAAAGAAAAGGGATTAAAAAATATTGACTTTTGTATCCGTTTGTTCTATAATACCCCTTAAACATGAAATGAGGAGGTGTTATGGAACAATTTGATGCTCGGTTCAGACAAGTCGATGTATTGCCGATGGTAAAGTACTATATGGATGAACCAGACCTGTTCAATCTCTTTGCAAAGTATGTTCCGGCAGCAACCGGCAGCTTAGCGGATCATGCTGAAAGTTTATACATATTGGCAGCTAATATTATACTTGGCACGGTCATAATTGGTGATTTTGAAATATGTCTTACGCCTAT
>JAOZRC010001016.1 GCA_029940345.1 Desulfobacterales bacterium | reverse complement strand
CTTAAATGTTTCCTGAAATATAAGTTATACTGTCTAAAACCGCGCCAATTCAACATTTGCAAGTTAGGATACCCGTAAGAGCCTGGCGCAACTCATTTTTATAGCGTTCTACACCTTTAAACTGTGTCAGGATCTGCATTACGCGTGACTTTTCCTTGCTTTCTACTATCTCACCTGCCCTTTTTTGTTTTTCAGCCAGAGATTTCATCTCTGCAGGTATGCCGGGCAGTTGACTGTTTAGCAAAATATAAGCGCAGTATACCCAATGTACATGCGCGGTCACAGCGTCAAAGGATATGGCAGACACATCCTCGAATCCCAAAAACATTTTCACTTCTTTATGAAAAATTTCTATTTTCCAACGGAGCCTGTAACCTATAATGATTTGCCGTGCCGTCACTTTCAGATTATTGCAGGCCTGAAATTTTCTGCGACCATCCGGTCGTTTCTTAAATTCGGAACAAACCAGACGGACCTTTCCTACGTTTTTAAGGTATCCTACGGTTTGTCTGACGCGGAAATCCATCCGCTTTCTTTTTGAACTCTTCGTAATGAAAATACGAATCGTTTTCCATTTCAGCCTGCGTTGTCTCCAAAAGAAGTCAGCAATTTTAGCCCATCCTCCGGATTCAGGGGTGTTTTTGTATTCAAAGACAGATTTCACACCCCTTGAACATTTGAGGGCGATGATAAAATCCCATCCTTTTTTAAGAATTATATTTTCTATTTTTTTGTCGTCGTATCCGCTGTCAGCCAGCACAACGATGTCTTTCGGATTATGATCACCGATGATTTTTACTAATTTCAACTCGGCGATGTATTCTACAAGGGCTTCATTCGCTGTGCGGTATACAATTCCTTTCAGCTTACACAAATTTCTTGAATAGAAGGGAATCGGAGCCAGCGGAATAATAAATCCGTTGAAGAACAAAACAATATTTGTCCATTGATGCCCGATAACAAAGCCTTGGCCGTGATTAAAACGTTGCGAATTTTCAGGGTGCCTGCTTGATCGGTTCTGGATCGTAGCATCAATAATAATTGCTACTTTCCAAGGCAGGTCTTTAAGTTTTTCAATGATTCCCTTGAATTGTTTAGCCTGTTTTTCAGAAAGTTCATCCAAAGTATGAACAGCTAAAATTTTATGGTTTTTCAAAAACTTGCTAAACCTTGATTTGCTTGAATTCGCGAAAGTCGCCGCGGCTTCAAAGGTATGCTTCCTGACAGGTGACATTAAAAAAATGATGTAAATAACCGCCACGGCCCTAAGGCGTTTTGCGATGGCGACTTGCTGGGTAACCTGATTAAA
>JAOZRC010000489.1 GCA_029940345.1 Desulfobacterales bacterium | reverse complement strand
AAACTCACGCATGGCGCGATCATGTAGAGCGGAAAGCCGTTCCGCTTAAGGGGGGAGTGAACGGTTACCAAAAAAGTGTTATGAAACGATTGTGTGTTACTATATAATATGATACATGATGAATTATTATAATTCAAGGTAAAATCCTGGGTCAGCGGTTTCTTTTTAATCCTAATCAAAAAAATCAGTTTTTATTCAATGTTGGCACGTTATTTGAATATGCTAAAAGAAATAAATATCAAGAGAAGTCATACTGTAATCACATTATTAAAATAAAGGAGGAGCATTATGAACAGCAGAAGAAAATTTTTACAAACCGCCCTTGTTCTGGCAGGAGGGATGGCCATCAGTTCACCTAAACAGGTTTTCGCAGGTGCGGACAGCTATGCCGGTATTGTTTATACGAAAAAAAATCCCGGGAAATGGGCCAAAAAAGTAGGCAGCCATCTTCCGCAAGTAACTGTAAAAGACAAAAAAGTTACGATATTAACTGACCATCCGATGGGTGAAAAACATTATATTGTACGCCACACCCTTGTCACCGCCGACGGCAAGGTTTTGGGAGAGAAAACCTTTTATCCCACGGATAAAAAAGCGGAGTCGAACTATGAGCTTCCCCAAGGTCACGCTTCCATACTATATGCCACCAGCTTTTGCAACAAACATGATTTTTGGGTGGCCGAAGTCAAAGTCTGAATCTGATTAAATTTTTTATACTTAAATCTGTCCTCCACGGTTTCGGTTTCACCAAAAGTCAGGGGAGCTGAATCCGGCACAGGATATTAAACCGATTGGATAAAATATGAAAACAAGAGCTATTCTTATTTTAATTTGTTTCGCAGTCTTTGCCGCTTCAACAACTTTGGCCATTGTTAATAAAGGGGCTGAAGAAATTACGCTTGACGGTGGGAAAAAAGGGAAGGTTGAATTTCCCCACCACGAACACCAGGAAGCCCTGGAACAAAAATGTAAAACCTGTCATGACCTTTTTCCCCAGGAACCCGGCATAATTAATGATTTAAAAAAGAAAGGTACACTGAAAAAGAAGCAGGTGATGAACGAAAAATGCCTCGAATGCCACAAGACCAGGAAAAAGGCCGGAAAAGATGCCGGCCCGGTCAAATGCAAAGGGTGCCATATAAAATAAAATGAGTGTAACCTTTTTGGGTAGGTTGGGTGAAGCGCAGTGTAACCCCACCCCTCATCTGACCGCTAAAATACGGTGGGTTTCGTTACACTCCACCCACCCTACATTTTGGGTATATTATTTTTTGGGAAATCCCTTATTCAGGAAATAAATAAATGGAACACCAAATTTTCAAAGCAATGGTGGTGCAAGAAACAGCGGATAAAAAATTTATTCGTAAAATTGCAAACCAATCCGTCAGTGATTTACCTCCGGGCGATGTGTTGATAAAAGTCAGCTATTCTTCCTTGAATTACAAAGATGCGCTATCGGCTTCGGGCAACAAAGGGGTGACACGCAACTATCCTCACACCCCCGGTATTGATGCTTCCGGAGTTGTGGAAAAAAGTGGCAGTGCAGCTTTTAAACCCGGGGATAAGGTCATCGTAACCAGTTATGACCTTGGTATGAACACATCCGGCGGTTTTGGACAATATGTCCGCACACCGGCTGACTGGGTGGTGAAACTTCCCAGCAATCTTTCATTGAAAGAAAGTATGATTTACGGCACCGCCGGTTTTACCGCCGGATTATCTGTGTATAAATTGATCCATACGATTCAGCCGGATCAAGGTGTGATATTGGTCACCGGCGCTTCAGGCGGTGTGGGCAGTATTGCTGTGTCCGTTCTTGTCAAATGCGGCTATGAGGTGGTTGCTGTCAGCGGGAAAACAGCGGAAAAAGAGTTTCTCACAGGCTTGGGCGTCAAGGAGATTATCAGTCGTGAAGACGCCGCTGACACTTCCGGCCGACCGCTATTAAAAGCAAGATGGGCAGGTGTGATCGACACGGTCGGCGGAGATATTTTGGCCACAGCGATCAAATCCGTCAAACAGGACGGAACGGTGACTTGCTGTGGCAATGTGGCTTCTCATGACCTTCCCCTGACCGTATTTCCTTTTATTTTACGAGGTGCCAGCCTCCTGGGCATCGATTCTCAAAATTGCCCCATGCCATTAAGGCTGAAAATATGGGAAAAACTGGCTGCTGATTGGAAATTAGATCATCTTGCGGAGCTATCTTCCGAGATCGGACTAAATGATCTGGATGAGCATATAGAATTGATCTTACAAGGTAAGAAAAAGGGAAGAACGATTATAAACCTGGCTTTGTAAAGAATTGAGTTCTATCAGATAACCATCTTGCTTTGAGGATATAAAATGATTACTATTGATGGTTCGGAAGGGGAAGGCGGCGGTCAGGTTTTACGTACAGCCCTAGGGTTATCACTCCTGACCGGCAAGGCTTTTAAAATTTATAACATCAGGGCCGGCCGCAAAAAGCCGGGTCTCATGCGCCAACACCAGACAGCCGTCAAGGCGGCAATAGAGATCAGCGGTGCCTCTGCACACGGCGACGCTCTCGGCTCACAAGCACTTGAATTTACGCCGAAATCTGTAAAGGCGGGGAATTACTGTTTTTCCGTGGGTACAGCGGGCAGTTGCATCCTTGTTTTACAGGCCATACTGCCCCCGCTGTTGGTCGCCGACAAACCCTCTTGCCTGACCCTGGAAGGCGGCACCCACAACCCTTATGCGCCGCCATTCGAGTTTCTTGCAGATAGTTTTCTGCCCATATTGGCTCGCATGGGGGCCAACGTATCTGTCCAGTTGGAACGCGCCGGTTTCTATCCTGCTGGCGGCGGCCGGCTGACAGTCATGATAGAACCGGTGAAACGGTGGGTTGTTCCGGACATTATGGAGCGGGGCAATATTCACGCCCAAAAAGGTCGCATATTGCTCTCCAGTCTTCCTCACCATATCGGTGAACGGGAACTCAAAACTGTCAAGGCCAAGTTGGGCTGGAACCCATCATGCCTGTCCATAGAGGGGGTCGATTCGCGTGGCCCCGGAAACATGGTTGTGCTGTCCGTTCAGAGCGACGCTCTCACCGAAACCTTCACCGGTTGCGGCCAAAAGGGTGTTAAAGCCGAGCGCGTCGCATCTCGCACATGCAAGCAACTGCGGCGCTATATCAGCTCGGAGGCTTGCGTGGGCGTTTATCTGGCGGATCAGTTGCTCATACCCATGGCTATGGCTGGCGGCGGCCGTTTTACAACATTAAAAGTCAGCCAGCATTTTCTGACCAATGCGCAAATCATAAAACGGTTTTTAGAGATAAACATTGAGATAATCCGGCTAAAGGAGCCTGGGCCTAATCAGTCTGAACCAAATCATTCTGAGCCAAATCTTTCTATCTGGGAAATCCGGATCGGACGCAAGCCGTAAAGGAGCGTAAAAATGATAAAAACAGTTCTTACAGAAAAATTACCCATTAAATTGTGGTTAGATGATATGGAGCCGGATGCCATGGCGCAGGCCCGCAATCTGGCCAACTATCCTTTTGCCTTTGGCCATGTGGCCATCATGCCGGATGCCCACTTAGGTTACGGAATGCCCATTGGCGGCGTACTGGCAACAGAGGGCGTCATCATCCCCAATGCCATCGGCGTGGATATCGGTTGCGGTATGTGCGCGGTGCGCACGTCTCTTAACGAAATCAGCCGTGATAACCTCAAGGCGATTCTCGGCGGCGGGAGTAAACATCGGCAGGGCATCCGGAGCGCGATTCCTGTGGGCTTCAAGCATCATAAAAAAAGGAAGGACAGATCGTTAATGCCGCCTCGGGATAGGGTTGAAAAAGTGCCGGGTTCTGTCGTTTTAAAAGAGTATGCTTCCGCCCGTAAACAGTTGGGCACACTGGGCGGCGGCAACCATTTTGTTGAAATTCAGGCGGGCGATGACGGTCATATCTGGCTGATGATCCATTCGGGCAGCCGCAATATCGGTTACAAAGTGGCCCGATACTACAACCAACTGGCCATCAAATTGAATAAAAAATGGGAAGCGTCTGTCCCCAAAAAGTGGCAGTTGGCCTACTTACCGCTTGATTCCGCCCAGGGTCAGCATTATCTCACGGAAATGGAATACTGCGTCGCTTTTGCCCTGGCCAATCGCAAACAGATGATGCATCAGGTTAAAAAGGCCGTCACAGACGTGGTCGGGGACGTCACATTTGACCCCATAATCAATATCGCTCACAATTTCGGTGCTTTGGAGAGCCACTTTGACGCGGATGTAATGGTGCATCGCAAGGGTGCCACCCGTGCAACGGAAGGGCTGACTGGAATTATTCCCGGCAGCCAGGGAAGCAGCAGTTACATTGTAAAGGGCCGGGGCAACCCGGAAAGTTTTATGTCCTGCTCCCACGGAGCCGGTCGCAAATTGGGTCGAAAGCAAGCCCAACGGAGCTTAGACCTGAAAGCCGAGATAAAACGGTTGGACGACCGTGGCATCCTGCACGCCATTCGCGGCAAACGGGATCTGGATGAAGCCGCGGGCGCTTATAAAGATATCGCCGCCGTCATGGCCAATCAGGCGGATTTGGTTGAAATCGAAGTTAAGCTTACTCCCCTGGCTGTGGTAAAAGGCTAAGAGCCTGTTTGGAAAGTCGTGATCGAAGCGAAAAAGTGTGAGAGCGAGG
>JAOZRC010000488.1 GCA_029940345.1 Desulfobacterales bacterium | reverse complement strand
TATAGATATTATGTCCCTAACGGGACAAAGTGTAAACTGACTAATGAAGGATGCCCTGTTTTTCTACCTATGTGCCGGCAGTCCCTTTCCTGAAAAAAGCCCGAACATCATGAGATAATCTTAAACTTGTTTACAATCTTTTGCAATTGCTGTGTTACGGCCATGATATCTTTTCCCAGCATGTCCACCTGCCTGGAACCGGAACTGGCTTCATCGGCAGCCTCTTTAAGCGTATTGATACTGAAAGATATTCCGGTGGCCGCTTTGGCGGCCTCACCGGCATTTTCGGACATATCACCGGCGCTTTGGGCAACTTCGGCAATGGCAATGGCAATAGCGTTTGCACCTCGGTCCGTTTGCCGGGTGTTGGCTGAAATCTCATTCACTGCGTTCGTCTGTTGTTCTACGGCATCATTGACAACGCGAGTTGATTGGCTAATGTCCTTAACAATTTTCGAGATATTGTCAATGATCGTGACTGCGTTCTGAGTTTCCGTTTGAACGGTTTCAATCCGTGTGGCTATGTCTTCTGACGACAGCGCACTCTGAATGGCAAGGTCTTTGATTTCTTTGGCAATCACGGCAAACCCTTTACCGGCTTTGCCGGCTGAAGCCGCTTGAATGCTGGCGTTCAGTGCGAGCAGATTGGTTTGGTCCGCGATTTCAGTGATAATTTTGGTCACATCGTCAATACCCTGGGCGGCTTCCCCCAATCCTTGCATCGTCTGTGTGGCGGTATCAGTCATTTCGGTCGCCTGGTTGGCGATCATCCCGCTTTGCTGGGAATTGGAGGCCACCCCGTTAATCGATGCCGACATCTCTTCCATTGCGCCGGCCACCGTATTCATACTTTGAGACATCTGTTCGGCAGTGCCCGAAATGTTGCTGATATTAAAACTCATCTCTTCAGCAGCGGCGGCGATGGTATTGACGTTTTCCGACATCTCTTCCGTCGCCGTGGAAACGGAATCTGAAATTTCCGACATCCGCTCGGCGTCTGAAGCCATCTGGTTGGAAAGCTTGAGGGAAACAGGTGATTTTGCGGTCAACGTTTGCGCATTCCCCGCAATTTCCATTATGATTTCCTGAACATTTTCCACAAAGATATTAAACTGTTTAGCCAGTTCACCCATCTCATCATCACTTTGGACAATCAGTCGTGTGGTAAGGTCCCCCTTTCCCTGGGCAATCGCCTTGATCCGCTTGACAACACTGTTGACCGGTCGGATGACTTGTCGCGTGACCATAAAAGCCACAAAAATAATCGACAGGATAGCGATTACGGTCGTCAGGCCCATCAGGATTTTGAGGCTTTTCAAGCCGGCCAAGGCCTCGTCCACATCGGTTTCAGCGATTAACGCCCAGGTGATATCTCCGAAGGTTACCGGAGTATAGGCCGAAAGAACTTTACTGCCAGTGTAGGTCGTAATTAACTGGTGGCCGGTTTTACCGGAAAGCGCATTCCAGCTTGCGTCCGTATTGATGCTGCACTGTTCAGGGTCAGCAAAAGAGGCTTCCACGGAATGATGTTCCGGATCGCGAAAAGAATCGGAACGCATCCGCCGGTCATTTCCCACCAGGTAAGTTTCACCGGTCTTTCCCATTCCGGAACGTTCCCGCATAACCGCATTGATCTCATCAACAGAGATGCGCAAGACGACCATCAATTCAACCTGGTCAAGAAAAAAAACGGGTTGGGTCATAAAAATAGTCGGGCGTCCCTTATCGGTCGGATAAGATTTGATATCACTGAATTCGAACTGATGTGTTGTCATTGCTTTGCTTACCAACCGTCCCAGAACGGAGTCGGCATATTCACCGGTTGTTAGGTTGGTCCCGTATTCCGAACCGTGGGCCACTGAATAAAAAACATCTCCCTGGGGATGGATCAATAAGAGGTCATCATATTTGCACCGCTTGATAAACTTGGCAAAATAGTCTTCATCTTCGCCAATAAGTTCGGGCGCGATGACTTCCTCCAAACTGATGGTTGTGATCATGGCCCAGTTTAAATCAGCGATTTTCAACGGATCATACCGGGAAATTTCCATATTGCCGGTGCTGCCGACCTTAACCATTGAGCCGGATTGGCCGGAAAGGGCTTTATCGATATCTTCCCCTGTTTGGGTTTCTCCGAATTTCCCCCATTTGACTTGGAGATCACTTCGCAGGCTGATTTGGTCGTTGCGCCGGCCTACCAGGTAAGTTTCCCCCGTCTCCCCCATTCCCTGGCGTCGCTGGGCAATCTGATTGATCGTTTTCGCATTGACTTTGAGAATAAGTACGCCTTCGATTTTACCATAACGCGAGATCGGAGCGGCGATGAAACTGATCGGTTTGTTGCCGGAAGGAGGATAAGGGGTGAAATCGGAAATAGCCACTTTTTTAAGCCCTTTTTGAAAAGTATGACTGAGCAGGGTGTCTTTTAGCGGTCCTGTCAACAGGTTTTCACCCAGATTCGTCTCTCGGCTCAAGGCATAGACCAAGACGCCTTCCCTGGTAACCAACATCAGATCGTCATAATCGTAAATTTTTTTGAATTGTTTAAATGTGGCCCCATACCGGATTTTTTCATAACTGTCATAGACCGATTCATCAATCACACCATCTGCATCCGGTAATGAGGCGTACGTTTCCAACGCCGCACCCACGGTGGCATTTTGAGACATCACCGTAATATCATTCACACATCGCTGGAAATACGTTTCAATCTGCGCCATTTTGATCTCCTGAACGATTTTCAGCTTTTCAAAAGCCGCCTGTCTGAGAGTGGTGACCGTTTCCCTGAGAATCTCCATAACCCTCTGATGTTCATTAAAGAATTCTTTTAATTGCGCTTTTTTTAAATCCCGAACCGCTTCAAGTTTTGCGAAGGCTTGATCTGAAAGGGCGCCAGAGGAATAATACAGGGAAATGGCCCCGTAAATCAGAAAAGGTATAATACTGACGAACAGAAAAGATGTCAGCAGTTTGGTTTTTATTTTCATATTCTGAAACATCTTGAAACACTCCGTTATATTTGGCGATTTATATTTTTTTGCTCTGAATCAAGCTTCGGACATCTTATAGCGGAAACTGTTTATGGTCAATACCAGAATACAAAAAGGTTCGGCCGAATAATATTTCAACATTGCGTTTGACGAAATGGGAATTGCGGGGGAATTGTGATGCAAATTTTCGTAATGGCTCAGTTTTTACAACGACGCCTTCTTCGGAATTTGTGACGTTCATTATGAGAGACGTTGCTCGTAACAACGGCATTATAATAAAATGATGGACGTCTTTGAATAATGCGCCCCGGTTCAGTTCATTATTTTTTAGGACAGGCCGTTTTTCATTGACTTCTCATTGCCAACGGTTATATACAGCCAAGCAATAATTGTTGGCAAGAAGCCGATATTTATGAAATAGTATTTTTTTAATCAAATAAAGCACGAACACAAAACACGAACCTCGAAGGCGTATTTATCATCATGAAGATGCCGTCTAGTTCGTGTTTTTTTTTTGCAAAGGAGGAAGTAGAATGCAAAAGTGTATTAGCGGTGTTTGTGGGTTTTTCATTTTATTTTTTTTGGTTTCTTATTCGGCATGGGCACATTATGGGATGGTTATTCCATCCGATTCCATGGTGATGCAGGGAGAAGACAAGACAGTGGCCCTGCTGCTTTCATTTTCGCATCCGTTTGAAAAGCTAGGTATGGAACTGGTTAAACCCAAGATTTTTAGCGTAGCTGACGGCGGCAAGATGAAAAATTTGCTCGACGAATTGAAAGAAGTCAAAATAATGGACCATAAGGGGTGGCGAACGGATTATAAGATTCGGCGACCCGGTGTTTACATTTTTATTATGGAACCTGAGCCGTATTGGGAACCGGCTGAAGACTGCTTTATCATTCATTATACCAAAACCGTTGTAGCGGCTTTTGGTGATGATGAGGGCTGGGATGCTGAAAGCGGTCTTAAAACTGAAATCGTTCCTTTGACCAAACCTTTCGGGCTTTACGCTGGCAATGTGTTCCAGGGAATTGTGAAGCTAAACGGCCGGCCCGCGCCTTACGCTGAGGTGGAGATAGAATATTATAACGCTGATGGTCTCTCCCAAGCGCCAACCGACTATATGGTCACCCAGTCGGTCAAGGCCGACGGCAATGGCGTTTTCACTTATGCTGCGCCCAAAGCCGGATGGTGGGGATTTGCGGCTTTAAGCTCCGCTGATTTTAAATTGAAACACAACGGAGAAGAAAAAGATGTGGAATTGGGTGCCGTGATATGGGTTCAATTTCATGATTGGCAAATGAAATAGACGGTATCTGAAAAGGAGTGCGAGCTTTAGCTTATATTTTTGGCATGGCAAGCTGAAGCTCGCTCTCCGAATGGGACATTATTTCATCCCCAATCCTATTCAGAGTACAAACTTCAGTTTGCGTGTACCACCCCAAAAAACCAAAATTGAAATACTATATCAACCGGTTTTTAATTATGTTACATTTATTAAATTTCTATTCCTTATGTCTTTGCCGCTATTGAAAAAAAGACGGCCTGACAACTTTGCAAGAGGGGGACGCGCAAAAAAAGAGACAAGGGTTCTGTTCGTTATGGCCTTCAGCTTCCCCCTGGCTAAGAGCGTGTTTGAAAAGTCTTAAATCGGCTGCAAAAGCGTGAGAGCGGTTCTG
>JAOZRC010000034.1 GCA_029940345.1 Desulfobacterales bacterium | reverse complement strand
GTTCCTCAACCCAACCTACGACTGCATTTAGTGTCCTGGCTTATGTTGGTAGCCGAAAAGAGTGTCAACGAAAATCGAAGCGGTTAAACAGAAGCAGCGCGGGGCGGTTTTAACGATTCTTGCTGTGCTTGTCTTTGCAGTCAGAGGCCTTACACTGCCAACGCAGGCTGATGAGCAAAAGCATGGCGGAACGCTGGTATTCGGCGCCGAAAACGAATTTGCAGGTTTTGATGTGCTGAAAACGCGCGGATTTGCTATATGCGACTGACCCGGGTCCCTATTTTTTCGCCGGGTTCCACTCTAAAAGCCGCATGAATGTTTCCGGCTACAACAACCCGGAAATGAACAAATTGCTTGTGGCCCAGCGCATGGAAACCGATCCTGAAAAACGCAGGCAAATGTTGCGCGATATTGCCACGCTGCTTAATGCGGACGTCCCCATCATCTATCGCGGCGGCCGACGCTATCATGTCATTGCGCAACCGAATGTCAAGGGCATTGAAAAATTCAGAAACGGAATTGTCCGGCTTGCGGAAGCGTGGTTGGAGAAATAACGCCACATCACTCTATATCCGGAATTGAGCGGGGCCATCAGCGCTACGGGTGTTGGAGGCTATGCAAAAGCAAACGTCTTGACAGCCCCAAAAGAAGGATGTATTAAGTTTACTGGTATTTGGTGGGTTTCGCTTCACTACACCCACCCTACCCAAAAAGGTTACACTCAAATAATTTTCACCGTACAAAAAGAAAGGCTCTGACAATCGCTATTTATGCCTGATGCCAGCTTAATTTTACCAATCCTTATTATTTTTGGCGGCGCAATCCTTGCAGCCCTATCGGGTCATCCCCGGATCAGCCGCCGGTTGACACCCTCAAAGACCGGCCTGATTCTCAGCCTTGCGCCTTTGAGCGCCTTTATCCTGATATTGACCAAACTTCCCTGGCTTGAGACCAATGCCGCCTATACATGGGAAATCCTCTGGTTGCCGTCTTTGGGACTTCGAAGCTGCCTTTATTTGGACAGCCTCAGCGCTTTTTTTGCGCTGTTGATCACACTCATTGGCACCCTGGTGGTCATTTATGCCGGACAGTATTTTAAAACCGCAACAGGTGTCTGGCGGTTTTTCACCTATCTCCTTATGTTCATGGGGGCCATGCTGGGCCTTATCATGGCCGGGGATGTTTTGACCCTTTTTGTTTTCTGGGAAGGCACCAGCATTATATCCTTTTTGCTTGTGGCCTATAATTATACGGATGAGGCGGCCCGCAAAGGTGCATTTAAGGCGCTTTTCATCACGGGGGGCGGCGGGATCGCTCTTTTGCTTGGTTTTCTTATCATCACCCATCTGACCGATGATTCCCGGTTTATTATCATTTTGAACAGCGGGGAAACCTTAAGGGAAAGCAGCCTTTATTTTCTGGTGCTGGGGCTTGTGGCGCTTGGCGCTTTTACCAAAAGCGCCCAGTTTCCGTTTCATACCTGGCTTCCCGATGCAATGAGCGCTCCCACCCCGGCCAGCGCCTACCTGCATTCGGCCACCATGGTAAAAGCCGGCATCTATTTGATGGCCCGCTTGAATCCGGTTCTGGGGTTTACCGAGACCTGGTTCTGGCTCCTAACTTTTGTAGGCATGGCCACTATGCTGACCGGAGCCATCCTAGCGCTGAAGCGAACCGATCTTAAAGCCATTCTGGCCTATTCCACCATCTGCCAGTTGGGTATCCTCATGATGATGATCGGCCAGGAAATGAGCATTTCCTTTAAGGCCCTGATCATCGGGATACTGGCCCATGCCTTGTATAAAAGCGCTTTGTTTCTGGTGGCCGGCATTGTGGATCATGAGACCGGCACCCGGGATATCAACCGACTTGGTGGCCTCAGGAAATCCATGCCGTTTACCTTTGGTATTGCCGTCATTGCGGCCCTTTCCATGGCAGGGCTGCCTCCCATGTTTGGGTTCCTGGCGAAAGAAACCCTTTTGGCAACCGCCCTGCACCCAACCCTTCCCAAGCTTGTGAGCTGGTTTTTCTGCCTGTCCAGTGTGCTGGCAGGGGCGCTTATGCTGGCTATTTCCGGCCGGCTGATCTGGGACACGTTTATGGGCGCTACCAGGGATCCGGGAATCAAAGCCCATGATCCTCCCTGGATTATGCTACTGGCACCGGCGGTTCCGGCATCGCTTTCCCTGTTCCAGGGTCAGTTTGCAGGGTTTAGGGAGGAAGCCATCCTCCTGGCTCATGCGGCCGAGGCTGCTTTCGGGTCTCAAGTCAAGATAAGTTTGGCTCTCTGGCATGGACTGAACGCCCCCCTTGTGTTATCTATCATTGCCATTTCCATAGGGCTTGTGATGTTCGTTTACCGCGAGAAGATTATCGCATTGCTGCTTTACCTGGAAATAACAAACACCTTAAATAAAGCCTTTACTGCCGTCATCAACGGAATTGACGCTATGGCGGCAAAGGCGGTCAGCCTGCAGCAGGGTAAATTAAGGATATACCTGGTGACCATTCTGGCTGGCGTCCTGGGACTGATTGTTGTGTTTGGCGGATTTCCACCATCCATGAATATTCATGCCCTTACCCTGCCCTCTTTTACAATGGCGGGCGAGCTGGCCCTGCTCAGGATTATCGCACTTTTTTTGATCTGTGGGACTTCATTTGCCTGCATTATTCTGCCTGACGATTTTCATGCGATCCTGGCCTTTGGGGCTTCGGGCCTTGGGGTTGCTGTGCTCATGGCTTTGGAACCGGCCACGGATGTGGCCCTGGTGCAAATTGTTGTGGATATCCTGCTGGTGATCATCCTGGTGCTGGCACTTTCCCGACTGCCCCGGGAAAAGTTAAACGCCATCCAAAATTTATCCTTTAAAGGCAATCGACCTGACCACTTGCGAGACGGGTTGATCAGCGGCGCCTTTGGCCTGGTTGTCATGTTCATGTCCCTTGCAGCATTATTATCCCGCCCCCGTGTCAGTGAACTGGCTCCCTTTTTCAAGGACAACACCAAGCTTACCACTGGTTCTACCAGTATTGTGGGAACGATCCTGACGGATTTTCGGGGGATGGATACTCTTTTTGAGATTGTGGTGTTCAGTATCGCCGGACTGGGTATCTATACCCTGATCCGGTTTGCCGCCAAAAAATTTAAGGATACGGATCCTTCCGGGAAGCCGGCCTTATCTTCTGACATTCATTCCATCAGCTCCGTAGGCATGAGCAGTGGAAAAATGACGCCACTTATGCGGGTGTTGGCCCAGGTTATGCTTCCCTTGACCTTTGTAATCGGCGTTTGTGACATCCTCTACGGACATGACCAGCCAGGTGACGGCTTTACCGCGGGGGTGATCATCAGCATCGGCATCGGGTTCCAATACATCGTGTTCGGCTATCATGAAATTCGGAGTCGCCTGGTATGGCTCAAGCCTTCCGGCCTGATCGGCTGGGGAATTCTTCTGGCCATTCTCTCGGGTGCAGGCGGCCTGTTTATCAATGGTCATTACTTTTCGCCGGTGGATTTTGGCAAGCTTTTAGGGCTGCCCCTGCCCAAGGGGATTCATTTGAGCGCTTCAATGATATTTGAATTGGCGATCTGCCTGAGCGTTGTTGGGAGTGTCAGCCATATGCTGAACACCCTTGGCAGACCTGATGAAAAGGAGATATAGTGGAAATCTTAACCGCTTTTGCCATTGGCCTGACATTTGCCGTGGGGCTTTTCCAGATTTTAAGGCGCAATGTGATTCGCGCCGCAATCGGCCTGATGCTGTTGAGCAATGCCATCAGCCTTTATCTTTTGACAACCGGTGCCTATATCGGTGAAAAGGCTGCCTACGTAGGGATTGCCGTGGGGGAACCGGTGGATCCGCTTCCCCAGGCCCTGATCCTGACAGCCATTGTTATCAGTTTGGGAACGACCGCCTTTGTCCTGGCGATGTTATATATTATCAGCAAACGCTATAAGACCTGTGATTCAGACGCGCTTACAGGACTTGCCAAATAAGCTGCCAATTGTTTTTGCGGAGAATAAGTTTAATGCCAAACTGTCATCTGGTGATATGTCCTGTTCTGATTCCCCTTTTATCCGGGGTTGCCGGTTTTATTTTATGCCGGTTTCCCCGCCTCCGGGCATGGCTTGCCATTGCCGGCATGTCCATGTCCCTGGCCTGTTCGTTTTTGTTGTTTTTTTCCGTCCACCAGGCCGGGCAGCCTATGGTGTTCCAAGGGGGCGGCTGGGCTGCACCCTTTGGCATCACACTGGTGGCGGACCTCTTAGCCGCCCTGTTTGTCCTTATGAGCCAACTGGTTTTATTGGCCGGTGTGATATATGCTATGGGGAGTAAGGATTCCTGTGTGGGATATCCCTGTTTTTACCCCCTGTTCCTGTTCCTTGCCACCGGTTTGACCGGGGCCATACTGGCCGGGGATATTTTTAATTTATTTGTTTTTGTCGAACTCCTGGCCATTTCCAGTACGGTGCTGACCGCCATATCCGATGACCGCTACGGTGTGGAAGCTGCGTATAAATATTTTTACATGAGCCAGCTAGCTGCCATTTTCCTGCTTTTGGCTGTGGGCGCCCTGTATGTCAGTTGCGGTTCCTTGAATATGGCGCATCTGTCCGTTCTCATTGCCCAGGCGCCTTCAACCATGCTGCTTCCCTTAGCCGCAGCTTTTTTAATGGCCTCTTTCATGATTAAAAGTGCTTGCTTTCCTTTTCATTTCTGGCAGCCCGATTTCCATACGGCCGCGCCTACACCGGTCAGTGCCATGCTTTCATCCGTGGTGGTGAAACTCGGCGTTTACGGCTTTATCCGTATGACCACGCTGATTTTTACAGATCAGGCCTCCCAGATCCAAACCCTTCTGACCATTTTGGGTGTGGCGGGAATCGCCTATGGCGGGATTTCGGCCGTGGGAACCCACAATGTCAAGCGGATGCTGGCTTATTCCACCCTGGCCCAGGTGGGCTTTGTACTGGTGGGCATTGGCTGGGGAACGGTATTCTCCCTTACCGCGGCTATCGTGTTTGCCTTTAACCATAGTATTGTCAAATCCGCTATGCTCATGCTGGCAGGACATGTGGCGAGCCGCTCTTCGATTAAATCCGCGTCCTTCAGCATTGTCACGGGGGTGGGTAGGAAACTGCCCCTTGCCGGCGTCCTGTTTTTCCTGGGCAGTCTCAGCCTTGCCGGCATCCCGCCCACCAACGGATTTATCAGCAAGATGATGATCTTCAAAAGTGGTATTCAGTCCGGACATTTTTATGGGCTGATCCTTATCGGACTGGCCAGCACCTTTACTTTGGTATATACCATGCGGGCTTTTATGCGGATTTTCTGGCAGGAGCCGTCCAAGGGAATATATACCAAGCCCCAGGGAGATCGGCTCGTGGCGCCGGTGCTGTTGATCTGCCTGGTTCTTGCCCTGGGTGTGTTTGCGGAACCTCTCGTTGAATTGGCTGGTGAAACCGTCAACTGGCTGGTCAATCCGAAAATTTATATTCAGGCGGTGTTGGGAGAGGTGTTATGAATCATATCATACTGGGCGGTCTTATCCTGTTCACTTACCTGGCATTGTCAACCAGTGTCACTCTTTATAATTGTATCTGGGGTATTGTCCTTACGGCAATCATCCTACGCCTCATCCCCTCAAAAAGGCGGCCGGTGAAAGTCAGTCATCTGCCCAGGGCGTTTCTGGCGATGCTCATTTACATGGTCATTTTGATTTGGAATGTGCTTGTCGGTGGGTTCCAGGTGGCGCGTCTGGCACTTGATCCTCGAATGCCCTTAAAGCCCGGAGTTGTGGCGGTTAAACCCGATTGCGACCATGAACTGGGGCAGGCTTTAAGCGCTCATGCCATTTCCCTGTCCCCCGGAGAGCTGCTGATTGGCACAGATGAAAGCGGTATGATGTATATCCATAGCCTGGAAATCGATCAGACAGAAAAGGTGGCCCAGAAGGAACAGAAATACAGGCGTTATTTGTTGGATTTGATTTTCGGCTGATTTAAGGGTCTGTTTGAAAGATTTCGACCTGTGCGGTTGAAAATCATGTAGGATGGGCATCACCGGAAACCTAACCCTGTCATTACGCTGATCTTTGTCGGTGATGCCCACCATTTCGATAAAACCGGTGGGCAAAGGCCGTCTCTTTTAACGAAGTCCGGTGCTTTTCGTTTTCATCAGATATAAACAGGGAGAGTGCGAAAACCCTTGCCCACCCTACATTTTATATCAACCGCACAGGTTGAAAAGTTTTAAAACGGCTGTAACAGCGTGTGAACGACTTATCTGACAGGCGCTAAGCGCAAGGAGATGCGTATGGAAATCCTGAAACAGATTTTTACCATTGTTTTATATGCCTCATTATTGATTCATGTTCTTTTAATGGGCGTGACAGCCTTTCGATTGTGGAATGGCGAGAATATCATCGACCGGTTAATGGCCTCGGATATTTTAAGCAACTTGACTATGGCTATCCTGGTGCTAGGCACGATGATTCACCACCAGAACATATTCCTGGATATAGCGTTGGGCCTTGCCGCCCTAGGGTTTATCACCATCATTGCCTTTGCCAAATACATTACGGATAAACGAATGTTTTAAAAGGAAACGATCATGGAAAGCGTGTTGCTGATTATAGCTATTGTCAGTGTGAGTCTGGGTACTTTTTTTAGCGGTGTCGGGGTGTTGGGTTATTTCCGTTTTCCGGATGTCTATACGCGGCTGCACACCACCGGAAAAATCGGTGTGTTCGGGGTGGTCTTTCTGCTCGTAGCCGCAGCCGTGAAGGGGGATGCCGCTTGGGGGTATGCCCTTGTCCTGATTTTTTTTCTTCTGGCGTCAGGTCCGGCCACCGCCCATGCTATGGCGTCTGCTGCCCACCGGATCGGTCTTAAACGTAAACATGTGCTGCGGGACGACCTTGCAGATTTTGAACGGAAAAGTTCAAATAATGGGTCTGCCCCGCCTGAAGCGGAACGGCTTTCCGCTCTACATGATCGAAACCGTGCGTGAGGGTGTAACGCGGGAAGCTGTTTCGCGTTAGTTTAAAACGTAGGCGGAGTGAACGGTTACTTTAAAACAGGCTCTAAGCGTTTTCACTATGGATACGGATTATACACTTCAAACAGATCAGTCGCGTAATATTTAATCCGTTTTCCCGTATCATCAATCACATAAATATTGACAAGTTCGTCTTCAGCGATCTCAGGCCCGTCCGTCAGGGTTGCCTGATGTAGTTTCCAGGCCGACCGCCAGGCCACTATGTCCGAGTCTAAAGGATTGTCTTTCTCGTTAGGCATATATTCTGTCATGAATTCGTCATTCACCCGTTTTTGATAACATACTCGGAATCCTTTGGGTTTTTGAACCCAGCCTTTATCAACCGTTTTTAGCAGTTCTTTTATATTCATTTTATCTTTGTGACCTCATCTGATAATTAATATTCTGATTTCAGTTTATACAGATGGCCCGCAAGCTGAAGCCTGCACTCCTTTTATCTGGAAAAACCCAAAATAGCTTGGTATATTCTTGTGCAGAGATTACGATATACCGATTTCACCTTTTTCCGAAAGCGCCTGCCCCTCTTCGATACCATCCCACGAATCGGGTTCATCATGTTGATAAACATCCAATTGGGGACGGGCAAAAATAATGCCTTCATGGTCAAAGCCAAGCTTGGTTTTTTCCAATAACTCGCATTTACAAACCCAATACTTCACGTTGTTCACCCAACATCGGCCGCCCAATTCAATGCATCCATTTTTCAGATTCAACACATAGACAACAGGGCGGGGCGCGACTCTGACCCGCGGATCTCGGATCATAATCGCTTCTAAGACTTGCTTGGCTTTCATAAGGTCCTGATCATACCTGATACTGACATCGATCTTGACCCGCCGGGTGGGCGTATATTGGTAGTTTATCAGGTAATCGTTCAGAATCAGGCGGTTAGGTATAAACACAGTCTTACCGTCAAAGGTTTTCATCCGGGTGTTCAACACGGTGGTGGCTTCCACTTTGCCAAGTAAATTCCCTGTTTTAATCGTGTTTCCAACCTTAAAAGGCAACGTGGGAAGATAAGGACGGAAAATAAAGATGAGCGCGATTGCCACCAACGCAATCCCTTTCAAAACCATAATTACGTTGCTGTTGTCCATGCCGGCCTGCTTCGTGGCAACGAGGATCGTAAATAAGAGTAACAAAATTCCTATAACATTGGCGATAGTGGCACTTATACTCTGCTTGACGCCAAAACGGGCCAAAACATATTTAATGCCTTTTTTAATGTAAGGAATGGCCAGCAATCCAATAATCAGAATAAACAGCGCTTGAACCGTCTGACGGCCATAAAGAGTGATGAACTCTTTCGTTTCCATGAATTCTTTAATCGTTTGATCCAGCATCAGGGTGTACTCCTTTTTTCAATAGTAACATTAATTTTAAACCGCACGGCCTGATCATCGCTACGCATCACAAGCCTGGCACCGTTTTGCCCCTCTGGCATTATACCGGGAATGATGCCATGCCAACCACCCTTTGAATTTTTGTCTCTGAAAGGTCCGCGCGCCAAAAGTTTATACGGCATTATCTCTTTGGAAAGCGTTTTTCCGGCAGGAATGATTTCAACGGGAATCGCTGCGTTTTTCATTAGCTTAGGATCAATACCCTCAAACACAAAGCCACCGTTATTACGATCGTTATGAATGTAACGGGTTTTATTCCAATCAATCGTCAAAGGTTTGGCGGATTTATTAAAAACTGTAAGACGAAACGCAACAAAATAGTTTTTATCCTTGGTAAGCGGCTCAAGATGGGCCTTGAATGCGGTTTTATCACTGATTTGAATGGTTGGGTGGCTGACCCAACTTTGCGATGCGGCACAGCCGTTAATAAGGATTAAACTAAGAATCACGCATAATTTTTTAGCCATTGATAATACCATCCTTTTTCTATAATATTTTCAAATTACGGTTCATTGGGGTTTTATGGAAACACTGTGTTCAGCCGAGACTTGAATTCTGCATAATTTTGAAGCATTCAACCAGGAAATAGTCGAATACTTTTTACCAAGTACGAGACGTACTTTCCAAAAGGGATACTTTGCCTCAGATGTCGGCATCCCGGTACCGGATTTCATTATTAATCTCGTCTAATATCAGGGGGAGAACCGGTTTTCAAGGCTTTTCAAAAAATAATTCGTCGCCTTTGTCTTGAAAACCAAATAATATCAGGCATCCTTCATATCAGTCTGAAAGCAGTTTACGCTTTTGAAGAAGTGCGGCCATTAATGAACCACGAATAAACACGAATGGAATTGTTCACATCCCCTTTTTTGTTTTTTCCCTTGATTAATCAAATTGCTTAATATAATTAGTCAGATTTTGTAAAAATTTTGCTAATATTAACCAGACCATTCATAAAATAAGGTCAAAATATAAGGAAATACAAACTCATGCTGAATAGCAAACAAATTGGTTTCATCGGTTCCGGAAATATGGGTGAGGCGCTTGTCGGCGGAATTATCGCTTCTGATTCATCCTCTCCTGAAAACATTATCTGTTCGGATGCCAGCAAGGAAAGACTCGAATTTATGAAAGAGACCTATGGCGTCAGGACAACCCCCGATAACCCAGAGGTTGCATCTTTATCTGATATTGTGATTTATGCTGTCAAGCCACAGATTATCGCCACTGTGCTTCGCGAAACTGCTGACAATCTTGATATGTCAAAACTGATCATTTCCATTGCGGCAGGGATTCCCATGGCAGCTATCGAAATCGCGCTTGGCAAGAAGCTGAGGTTAATCCGCGTAATGCCTAATGTCGCCGCCCTTGTCAGGGAAGGTGCCGCAGCCATTGCGTCCGGAAAACATGCCCTGGAAGAAGATATTGAATTGGCCATGTCGATTTTTAATTCAGTAGGAAGAAGTATTTTTCTAAAAGAAAACTACCTTATGGATGCTGTAACGGGTCTGAGCGGCAGCGGACCGGCTTATATTTTTTTAATTATCGACGCTTTGGCTGATGCGGGCGTTAAAGTGGGGCTTTCCAGGAAAGATTCGATTGCCCTGGCAACGCAGACAGTTTTAGGTTCGGCTAAAATGTTACTGGAAACAGGCGCTCATCCCGGTCAATTGAAAGATATGGTCACTTCACCCGGAGGCACTGCTATCGCCGGTTTACACAACCTGGAAAAAGGCGGAATCAGGACAACCCTCATTAATGCCGTGGAAGCCGCTACAAATCGTTCAAAAGAGTTGGGTGAAATTATGATAAAGAATTTTTCTGAAAACAATGGTGTTTGATGGATTTATTGTAACCGTTCACTCCCCACCCGACCTCGTTCCCACGCTCCGGCTTGGGAACCAAGGGGGATGTGAACGGTTACGATTTATTTAGCTTCACTTCAATTGTCTGAATCAGAATTTACCGGATTTTAGAATTTTCAGGATTCTGTTCATTCTTTAATTCTGTGAATTCTGATTCAAATATTTTTCATTTTTCAGCTTTGCACTTTTGTAAAAAGAGTGTTTCCGAAGTGGTGGGCTAAATATAATAAATTCTGATCATGCCTCCGTGAATATGCTGTGTGATTCGTATCAGACATAGCTTTACCATTTCCAGGATCGCCAGAAACGTGACGACCACTTCGTTTTTATTCGCGCTAAAGGCGAACAATTCATCAAATGTCAGCGTTAATTTTTTATCAAGAATTACGATAATTTCGGATATTCTGTCTTTAACGGTTCTTTTATCAGATGAAAATTTGATCCGATGTTCTGAAGAAATATTGCTTAATACGTTTTGAAAAGCGTCAATCAGTTCAAATAAGCTTACCTGGATCCATTCATCCTGATTATCATTATCTTCAACCTTGATTTCAGCGTGATTGAAGGGTCTGACAAAAGTGTCAATACCCAGCAAATTCCTTCGTTCTAAATATTTCACCGCCGGTTTCATACGCAAGTGTTCCAGGAGAGGGTCGGTCAATTCCGAGCGAGGATCGCTTTCATCGTCTCCGCTGGCATCTTCGGGCGCCGGAAGAAGCATTTTTGATTTGATATGGGTTAAGATTGATGCCATAAATATAAAGTCACCGGCAATATCGATGTTCATCCCTTTCAACCACTCAAGATATTTGAGGTAGCTATCTGTAATCAGGGCGATTGGAATATCATAGATATCCACATCATGTTTTTTAATCAGATGAACCAGCAGGTCCATCGGACCTTCATAGATATTTTCGATGGTTACCAGATAAGGTGCGCTCATTTTTGCCCTTAGCACGTAGGGTGCGTTAGGCGATAGCCGTAACGCACCGGAATAATGTGTTGCGTTACGGCTATCGCCTAACGCACCCTGCTAAACTAACTTACAGCTTGAATACCGACCGATTGACGAATTTTTTGTAAAAATGCGGAACTATGCTCACGTGCTTTGGCGGCGCCGTTTTGCAAAACAGTTTCAATGTGATCGGGAGCGGAGGTCAGTTCTTCAAAATGTTGACGGGGTTGAGCCAGAATCGTGTTTAAATACTCAAATAATTCTTGTTTCATCACACCCCAAGAGATGCCTTCGGCATAACGGCGGCGCATCGTTTTAATCTCATCAGCGTCGGCGAACGCTTGATAGATGCCAAATAATGTACAATTATCAGGGTCTTTGGGGTCTCGCGGGCCAAGGGAATTCGTTTTAATTTTCATAATCAGCTTGCGTAATTTTTTTTCAGGTGCGAAAAGAGGAATGGTGTTATCGTAACTTTTGCTCATTTTGCGTCCATCAAGACCCAGCAATACAGATGCATTGGTGTTAATAACCGCTTCGGGCAGGACAAATTGTTCACCATAAATATGATTAAAGCGTTTGGCAATATCACGCGTCATTTCAAGATGCTGGACCTGATCATGGCCTACGGGAACTTTATGGGCGTTAAACATCAGGATATCCGCGGCCATTAAAATCGGATAATTGAAAAGCCCCATGGTAATCCCTTTATCCGGGTCTTTTTTTCCCGCAGTCCTATTTTCGGAAACAGCGGCTTTATAGGCATGGGCGCGGTTCATCAAGCCTTTGGCAGTCAGGCAGGTCAGTATCCAGGTCAGTTCCGGAATTTCAGGTATATCGGATTGGCGATAAAAAATCGTACGTTCAGGATCAAGGCCTAGCGCCAGCCATGCCGCCGCCACTTCCCTGGTTGAACGTCTGATTCGAGACGGATCCTGGCACTTGATCAATGAATGGTAATCCGCCAGAAAAAAAAAGCCGGTAGTGTTAGCGGAACGACTGGCCTCAATACAGGGGCGGATCGCACCGACGTAGTTTCCTAAATGAGGAGTTCCTGTTGTTGTTATTCCTGTTAAAAAAATTTCTTTACGCATGTCCGTTTCCAATCGATTTGTTTAGGTTTAAATTTAGTTTTGTGACATAATTTTTAGCAAAAGTTCGTTCATCATGGCCTGTTTTCAGTTTACCGTTCAGTTTGGCATTCAAAGTGGCTTTTAATATTTTTTGGTAAACAGGCCCTGGGGGCACCCCCATTTTTTTTATATCCTTGCCTTTTACGGTGAGTTTGACATATCTTAAATCAGTAAAATAATTGGAGATGGCTTTTTTTATTTTTTGCTTGCCAGACGCCGCCATCATGTATAATATCAATTCAGTTTTCAAGTCGGCAAGATGTTCACGCAACGCACTGTTAATAATCAGCGGATCTCGCTCCATCTCCCAAAGACATCTGTCCGCCTTAAAACGTCCCCTGACAAAAATAGTTTGCATACGCGGGGCAATTTCCAGGCGGTTGCATATCGCAGCCACTGTTGGCTGATCACAACGTTTGATCAAGGCCATGAAATAAACAGCCCACTTCATATAGGATTCTTCCAGGAAAAGCAAATCAAACCAGGCTAACACTTTTTTTAAGGAATTCAGAAGAAGCATCATGTCGTTTGTCAGCTTTAGCTCGGGATGAACTATTTCAAGCAAGTGGTAATCGTTCAGTCGTATGATAGTGGGAATCGGATTTTCTTCTTCAAGAATTAATTGTAACTCTGAAAAGATGCGACAGCCGCTCAGCTCTTTGAAAAAATTGATTTTTACCGCGTTTTTGATCAACCCGTCAGTCAGTTTGCCAATTTCAAAATCAAAGCGTTTTTCAAATCGAATGGCTCGAAACACGCGTGTAGGGTCTTCGGCCAGGCTCAGATTGTGCAGCACCCGTATCGCTTTGGCTTTGATATCCCTTTGAGCGGAATAAAAATCGATCAGACGGCCGAAATGATCGGAATTCAATTGAATGATGAGCGTGTTAATGGTAAAATCCCGACGGTATAAATCCAGTTTGATCGAACTCATTTCCACCGTAGGCAAAGCGGCGGGGAACTGATAGTATTCCACCCTGGCGGATGCGATATCAATTTTAAAATTGTCAGGAAAAATAATCACCGCCGTTTTAAATTTGTCATAAGCGTGAATGCGTGCGCCAGCCAAGCGGGCATATTTCCTGGCGAATTCAATACCATCGCCTTCGATAACGATATCAATATCTTGATTGGGCCGGTATAAAAGCAGATCACGGACAAAACCGCCCACTAAGAAACAATTGCATTGATTTTGATCGGCGACCTGGCCGAGGTGTTTTAATAAACGGACAATTTCGGGAGCCAGCCGTTCATGCATGAAATTGATAATTTTTTTCGTTCGTGCGTGAACAGAACCGTTAAGCGTCGGGTGCATATCACGCGTCGTTTTTTTGGTATTTGACGCGAGAACGTTTAAAAGGTCTGTTCGGGTGACAACCCCGATTATTTTTTGTTCGTTTTCATCTTGAACAACCACCGGTAAGATGCGTTGCTTGTTTTCAATGATTTTATCCTGGATTTCGGAAAGCGGCGCATCCGGCCCTACGGATGCCGACTCAGTGTTCATATATTCACGCACTGGTAAATCACCAAGTTTAAGATAAAGCGCCTTTTCAATCACCTGCCGTGTGATATAACCGACCAGTTTTTCTGATTCATTCCCTTTGTCGGTTTTCTCGGTTACCAATAGGGCATTGATATTATAGCGCGTCATCAGTTCAGCGGCCTGACGGCAGGTGACATCAGCATCCGTGGTGATCGACGGCGTTGACATGAGTTTTGAGGCAATTATTTTCGGCTTTACCTTTTGGTAGAGAATGTCCACCAGTTTATTTTCTACTTGGACCAGGGTTCTGTTTTTAATAGAAGCTGCCGCCGCATAAGTGTGGCCACCACCGCCGAGCGATTTGACAATTTTTCCAACATCCACTTCAGGAATCTGGCTGCGTGCGATGATATAGATTTTAGCGCCCATTAAGGCGATCGCAAAAATGGCGTCAAGTCGTTCGATTTTGATCATTTTTTGCACCAGGAAGGCAAAATCATTTACATAATTGTTCCTGGTAATGCGCGTCAACGCAATTTCAGCACCGTTAATATGAATACGCTGCACCGAGCGAATCATATCATTAAGGAGCTTAATTTCATCCGAACGTATTTCCCTGGAAATTAAATTGGAAAGGGTGATCAGATTGGCGCCTTTGGACAGCAAATACGCCGCGGCGTTAAAATCATGTGTTGTCGTCGAAGGATAGGTAAAATTGCCGGTGTCTTCATAGATACCCAACCCCATGATAGTGGCTTCATCCGCGGAAATGTCAATTCCTTGCTCCCTGATCAGGTCTAACAAAATCGTTACCGTCGCACCTGTGGAACGGTAGACTGCACGATGCGCTTTAATATCACCCGTTGATTCCGGATGATGATCATAAATATGAATCTCCACATCAGGCTGTTCCAGGAGATCGGCAAATTTTCCAATACGACCGGATTGGTTGGTGTCCACCAACACCAATTTCCGAACATCGGACAAATCAATTGAATTAATATCTGTCATATTAAGGAGATAACCGATGGAATTGATAAAAAAATTCCTTATATTTTTTTCTGGGGCAGAGGGGAATACAACATGTGCTCCGGGATATAATTTTTGGGCTGCCAGCATAGATGCTAACGCATCAAAATCAGCATTTACATGTGTTGTAATAACAGTAAACAATTTTTTTTGGGTCGTAACAGAGGTGGCCACAGCGATCCTGTCAGGTTGTCAATCAAAATAATCTGTAAAGTGCCGATAGCGTTCGGCACGTTTATTGCATTAAAAAATTAAAGTCAAAAAAAGTTATTAAAAGTCCTTGATACTTAACGATTTTATAACTATCCAAAATTCAAGCTGACATTTATCGACAATTAGAAACATCTATATATTCTTTAATTTCATTTACTTAGCTTTATAAACAATATCTGTTCCAAATGATATTTGGCAAATTACGGGTATCAGGGCAATCAATTTTCTGGTAATCTTTTTATTATTCGTACCTAATATTTATTTAAACATAGACAGTATGAATTATCAAGATCAAGTTATCATTATCGCTTTTATTCTTTTTAATCGCATCTGGCACTTCAAACTTGTCGTTTGAATCAGATAATGTTAATCAGCAATACAAAGTGCGGTTTGGTATCGGATAACACGAATAGTTGACCCAATAGCATTCCAATTAAAACATTCAGGAGGTTTATTATGACAGTTTATATATGGTCAGGTAAAAACCCAAAAGGTATCGCTCAAAAAGGTGAGATGGAAGCCGCATCTGAAGATGTTGTACGCTCCCAATTGCAACGTCGAAAAATTCAGATCAGTAAAATCAAGAAAAAACCGAAAGACCTTTTTGAAAATGTTGCGATGTTTCAGCCGAAGATCAAACCCAAGGATATTATCCTTTTTTCCCGGCAATTTTCGACAATGATTGATGCGGGCCTGCCGATTATTCAATGTATGGATATTCTTGTTGCTCAACAGGAAAATCCCACAATGAAAAGAATGTTGAAAAATATTAAGGAGTCTGTCGAAAGCGGCTCAACATTGGCCGAATCTTTGAAAAAATATCCTAAAGAATTTGATGATCTTTATGTCAACATGATTGCCGCCGGCGAATCGGGTGGTATTTTGGATACGATTTTAAGACGGCTGTCCGAATATCTTGAAAAATCGGCTAAGTTGAAAGCGCAAATCAAAGGCGCGATGACGTATCCGATCGTTACGCTGGCCATTGCATGCCTCGTACTTGGCGTTATTCTGGTTTTTGTTATCCCGGTGTTTGAAGATATGTTTTCCAGTTTGGGTGGAAACTTGCCGACGCCTACGAGGATAGTTGTATTCATGAGCCGCACCCTGATCGGTAAAATACATTTCATTATCGGAGGCATAGTCATTTTCAGTTACGCTTTTAAAAAATTTAAAAATACAATCAAAGGGCGTGAATTGATTGACAAGGTCATGCTCAAGCTTCCGGTGTTCGGTGAGTTATTGACTAAAGCGGCCGTAGCCAAGTTTACACGAACAATGGGCACGATGCTCGGAAGCGGTGTGGCTATCCTGGAAGCATTGGATATCGTAGCCAAAACATCCGGCAACAAAACCATTGAGAAAGCGATCGTTGGTGTACGCTACGGAATCGCCGAAGGGCGGACCATGGCAGACCCGTTATCTGAAGCTAACGTTTTTCCAAATATGGTCTGCCAGATGATCGCAGTCGGTGAATCAACCGGAGCCTTGGATTCGATGTTGGAAAAAGTGGCCGATTTTTATGATGAAGAAGTGGATCAGGCGGTGGAAAATATGACCGCATTGATTGAACCGTTTATGCTGGTTTTTTTAGGCATTACCATCGGCGGCCTTGTGATCGCGATGTATCTGCCTATTTTCCAGATGGCCTCATTGGTCTAAGTGTGAAGTTATAGAGGTTCAGATAATCACCTACTCCCATCATAGGAATGGAGACAAAATAACTTACCCATATATTGGGCTTAAAACTGGGTAATTATCTGAAAGTTTGCAGAAATATAACAATATAGTTGTCAGATTTTGGTTTGTTCTGGCACAAAAATTGCCTCCCTACCAAAA
>JAOZRC010000487.1 GCA_029940345.1 Desulfobacterales bacterium | reverse complement strand
GAGTGCCAAAACATTGCCCACCCTACATTTTATATTAACCGCACAGGTTGTAAAATCATGGATTCAGGTGTCAGGGTGTTGCTGCTGAATACTTAAACCTGAGTACTGAAATTTGAAACTTATTTGTCTGTATTCTTCTATCACCGCGGCGATTTACTTTCTTTGCCATGCCGAGCGTCCCTCTTTTTATCCACCCGCACCTGTTTCCATTTCAATGGCCCTCTTTGCCATAAGCCGCCCGAATTGCAGCAGCCCCAGCCCCAGCGCAGCCATCGCAAAAGGGCCAGTGCCAGCCAAAGCGCCCAAAACAGCATCAGCAAATGGTAAACAAGCAGGGGCAATGAAACCACCCAAGGTTGGGGCATGAAGGTGCCGATGCGATCCTGGGTCCAGTGCAGATAAAAATCACTGGAATGATTGCCTGCAATTTGCATGGCCGGGATGCCTAACAGTCCTCTTTCAATTGCCGTGTAAAGAGTGACCAACGCTACCAGCGTCCACGCCCCAAGGACCAGTTGGATACTGTTGAAAACTAAGCGGTGTTCGGTGATCGAATAGTGCTTGCGCACTCCCAGCGCAATCAGCCAGCTGACAATCATAATTGCACTTAATGGCGCAATCTGAGTCAGTCCCAAACCTAAAAGGAGCCAATGATAGGTTTTTAAAGGCGTTATTTTTACTTTGCCCAGCGCAATGGCCGCCAACACAACGACCAGCAGATAACCCCAAAAAAGTACGGCCGGTCCCATGCGAGGGCCGTTAGCCCATAGAATCCAACGGTTGTGCGGCATTTTAAAGTTCACTTCAGCGTTAACGGCCTGTTCGCCTATTTTAACCTCCGGTGCCATAAGGATACAGGATGTCGTTGCCGGGCGGCGCCATTCCATAAGAATCGTCTGTTTGCCTGGATTTAACGGCACAGATACGTTTTGGCCTTCCTGCCGAAGCGGAGTTATATGATAACAGATATGACTGTGAGGCAACCCGATCCATCCGCTGGACATTTTCCTTCGCTTTGGATTTAAGCTGTTCAGATGGCGCTTGCATCGGACGCGCACTGACCGTGCGTTCCAGTTGCGGATAAATGCCCCAACGGACCTGCTGCACCATGAAAGGGATCGCCAGCACTAACAAAACCACCGTTGAACCCAGCCCCCAGAGTACTGCCAGTTTTTTTATCCGGCCCTCGGGCAGCACAACCAGCAGCGCTAAAGCTGCCAACAGATTCAGCCACACCAAACGAGGTGCGCCGTGTTCATGAAAAATTAAAAGCAGTGTGATCAGCGACACCATCCCCCACGGAAAGCCCCTTAACTTCCAAACCGTGATGCTGATAATCAGCACCAGGAACAGGTCCAGCAATGTCCAGTGCTGAAACCAGGCACCCTGCGCCAGATCAACGCCACTGGCGGCAAAAAGACGCCAACCCGGCGGCAGGTTCAATACACCGGATACGTTTTGGAAGTCATGATCCCAACTCACCGCCGGAATACGAAAATCGGAAATTGCCAACCTGGAAACCGCCGTTAAATTGAGATTGCCGCGCCTCAGTTCAATCCCCGGTTTACGCGCCTTACCATGGGCAGTGATCAGACGGTCAGCACCATCCACTGCGATTTGCCCAGGAACAGAGGGCGGATTCATCGCCAGATGCCATTGGCGACTTATAATGCCTGTGATCTGATCTCGAATTGTGAAGCCTTGGCCGTTAAAATCCAGCCACCAGGTGCGATGCGCGGAATATGAATCATCTCGGGCATCCGGCTCCATTGAAACGCACCCCGGATACGATGTTCACCCGGTTGCAGGTAAACGGACGGAACAGCCAGACGGTCTGTCACCACTGTGAGAACGCCATCGAGTTGTACATCTGTCGGCCATAGGGCCGGTCCGCCCGGCAGCGGAACCCATCCTCTGGCAAACACCCGCCACTCCTGTTCGAACCGGCCGCCTTGGGCATTGATCGTAAGTTTCAACCGCGAAGGCCAACGGCATTGATAGGCGTCGCCGTTATTGTGCTGGATTGGACAACGCTGTTGCTCTTTATCATGCAGCACCCAGGACTGCCATCGGGTTAAATCCGGCGGAATATCAATATCAACTGATGCCGCCAACGTGTTTGAAGCAACCCCCATCCATAGCAGTCCGAGCAGGAGGCCCTTGATCATCCTGCTGATATTGTCAATCAGGAAAGCGATAAAATTCGGTTGTGAAAAAGGTTAAACCTAACCGATTAATCATATTTTCGGCTATTTTTTTTTAAAGTGTTAACTGGGAAATGAAGGATGCCTAAAAATCGTATCTTATTAAAATCTGATGGTATAGTTTTCAGTGCTCAGGTTCTGCCCGTCTCACTCCCGACACCGAAAACCATGATTTTTAAATAGGATACAATTTAGCGATGATCTTTCGAGGTTACAAATAATTGATTAAGAAGCCCCGTCATCGTTTTATTGACTTGAACAAAACGGCTATCATTGCCTATCATTTCCGCCGTTGTTTGGACGTACGGGCCGGGCTTCAATTCATCCGCACAGTTATCAATTAAAGCACGAAGACTGGCTGGCGTCGTTTCAAGATGAAATTGGAGTCCGATGACACGTTTTTTATAAATAAACCCCTGATTTGCACATGCGTCACTTGACGCCAAAAGCGCCGCACCGTCTGGCAGGTCGAATGTTTCTCCATGCCAGTGAAACACTTCGAGTTGATCAGACAGAAATTCGACGAGACCGCAATCGCTTGCCGCCGCCACTTTTTTTATGGGGAACCAGCCAATTTCTTTATATTTGTTGGGATAAATTTTAGCGCCTAACACATCGGCAATAAGTTGAGCGCCCAGACATACGCCGAGAACGGCTTTCCCTTGATCAATCACGTTTCTGATAAACCGTTTTTCATCTGCCATCCACGGGTGTTCAAGGGTTTCGTTGACGCTCATGGGGCCGCCCATAATTACAAGCCCATCAAGCGTATCAATATTCGGCAATGGCTCATTTTTATATAAACACGTTGAGGTGATTTTAACAGGGGCGTTTTCAGCCCAGTCTCGGATACTGCCTAATCCTTCAAAGGGAACGTGTTTTAAATAGTGTAGGTTCACTTTATTTTTTCCGAAATCGTTTATAATTAGGGATTAATGTGCGCATACGACCATTACAATATTTTAATTATCAGCCTAAACGCAAAAAGCAAAAGAATAATTCCGAAAATTCGTTTAATCATCATTGGCTTTATTTTTGTCACCATCAGGCGTGAGCCTATTTGAGCACCGGCAAAAGAGAAACAGGCGGCCAGCAGGATAAAGCGCCAATCGACCGGAGTCATAGCGATATGGCCAATAAAGCCGCTGAATGATGAAAAAACGACAATAAAAATAGATGTTGCCGCTGCGGTTTTAGTCGGCGCTTTCAGAACATAGATAAGCAAGGGGACAATAAAGACGCCGCCGCCGATACCTAACAATCCGCCAATAAAACCGATGCTCAAGCCGATGGCGCCGCTGCCGACCGCTTTACGCCAAAATCCGACTTTTACCCCTTGGCATTCTGTTTTGCGGCCCAAAAGCATGCGCAACGCTGCGCAAAATACGATCAAAGCCAATAAACCCGTAAGAACCTTAAGATCAATTTTTGATGTGAACCGCGCCCCCAGCGGAGCTGCCAGCATGGATGTAATAATTAAAGGCAGCGCCAGTTGAAAATCCACCATTTTATTGCGAAAATAGATGATCGCCGCTGAAAGCGCTGCAATACCGTTTAGGAAAAGCGATGCTGAAATCGCCGTAGATGGAGGAAACGCCAAAAGAATAAATAAGGGCGCAAAGATCAGACCGCCGCCCAATCCCACCATTGTGAGGACAAGCGAGATGATAAAAATTGCGGGCATTAATAGGAAATAAGAAATCATAATATTTTAAATTCAGGCTCCTTTTTTTGTTTTAAAATCGGCATATTATTTTACGAATTGTACATTCCTTTTTTAATACTTTAATATTTAGTATTGGTTCGATATATGGAACCGATAGGTCAATTGTTTCATGAAAAAATTTTAATAAGGGTTAAGCACCCCTTCGGATGCGCCCCGTCTTTAAACACCCCGCCAATAAATGGCTTGGTTACTTTGTTCTCTCTTTTTTTTGGGACAGGACTGATGTAGCTTGCCGGTCTCACGACACGACAAAGCTCCAGCAACCTCTTTTCAACGAACTTTAGTCACGCCCAAAAAGAGGTTGCTGGACGTCCCGCCACAAATCCGTCCTACATTTATTTCTTGCCACACTAAAATTGGTGGATTATTAACTCTTTACTCACATGACAAACGTACAAAAAAATTTCCTGTTCCTGAACGCCGTATATGCACAAAATAAAAAAGGCCAAGCGAATTCGCTTAACCTTTATTATTACGAAACCAAATGGAGCTGAGGGGGATCGAACCCCTGACCTCATGACTGCCAGTCATGCGCTCTCCCATCTGAGCTACAGCCCCGAACTGGAAAGCTTGATAGCAAAATAAGTTGTTCCTGTCAATCCCTAATTATGGGGTTGAATCAAAAAGATGATTTTTCAGCAGTCCGTAAAAAGGAAGGGATGCTCAACTTGGCATCCTTCAAAATAACATGAAAGCAGGGCATCCTTCATAGGAGGCTCAAAGTAGTTTACACTTTTTTAAATCCGAATTACT
>JAOZRC010000486.1:4225-4687 GCA_029940345.1 Desulfobacterales bacterium | reverse complement strand
TAAACACGAATGATTGATTTTTATCAGAGTTCATTAGCGTTTATTCGTGGTTCGCATTTCTTTATGACTACCTAATTGTTAACTGGCAAATGAAGGATGCCTAAAATACAATTAAACCTTACCCGTGAATAACCGGCGGATGTATACCAATTATGAACACCGAAGAACTGAAACAACTTGAAAACGACCTCTGGCGCAGCGCCGATACGCTGCGGGCCAATTCCGATCTGAAATCCGGCGAATATTCCACCCCGGTGCTGGGGCTGATCTTTCTGAAATTCGCCGATAACCGCTATCGGGGCTTTGAAGAGGAGATCGAAAACGCATACAACAAACTCAAAGGCACGCGCAGGGAAAAAGCCCTGAGCGATATTGCCATTGAAAAATGCGGTTTCTTTTTTCAACTGGCTGCGGGTGGAAGATGAAAAAGAGCCAGTCGACCGGCAAAAGATTCAACGGGAA
>JAOZRC010000486.1:2244-4215 GCA_029940345.1 Desulfobacterales bacterium | reverse complement strand
TGAATCACCAGTTCATGGGCGTCAACAATGCCTTTCTGGTTTTTCAGGATCGTCAGGGGCGCCAGGGCAGGCTTGGCGTTTTCTGGCACACCAGGGGTCGGGCAAGAGTTTTTCCATGATCTTTTACGTGCGCAAAATTTTCCGCAAACTCACCGGCAATTATACCTTTGTGGTGATCACCGACCGCGAGGACCTGGACGGCCAGATATATCGCAATTTTCTCAATACCGGTGCGGTCAGGAAACACGAAGCGGCCCAGCCCAAAAACAGCACGGAGATGCGCAAATTCCTGGGCCAAAACAAGCGCATCGTTTTCACCCTGATCCAGAAATTCCGTTACGACAAGGGCAAGATACCTTGCTATCCGATCGGGATGATATCATCGTCATGGTGGATGAAGCCCATCGCACCCAGTACAAAGCCCTGGCCTAAAACATGCGGCAAGGACTTCCCAACGCCCAATATCTGACTTTCACCGGTACGCCGTTGCTGGGGCGGGAGCGCAAAACCAACGCCTGGTTCGGCGATTACGTCAGTGAGTACAACTTTCGGCAGTCCAAGGATGAAGGTGCCACTGTTCCGCTGTTTTACCAGAAACGGGTGCATGAAGTGCTGATTCAGAATGAGGACCTGAGCGAAGAGTTTTATCAGATACTGGAAAACGACAACCTGGAGGACGCCCAACAAGCCAAACTGGAGAAAAAATTCACTCGCGAAATCGAAGTGATCAAGCGTGACGACCGACTGGAAACCATTGCCCTAGATATCGTCTATCATTTTCCCCGCCGGGGCTATCTGGGCAAAGGGATGGTCATCGCGGTGGACAAGTTCACCGCCGTCAAAATGTACGCTAAGGTGTGACGGCTATGGAAAGAGGCGCTCAAAACCCTGCGCGGCCGTATTGAAAAATCGGTCAATGACATCGAAAAATATCGGCTCAAAAAGATCGTAAAATACATGCACCGGGTGGAGATGGCGGTGGTGATCAGTGCGGAAGCCGGCGAGGAAGAGAAATTCAAGGCTCAAGGGCTGGATATCAAACCGCATCGAACGCGTCTGGACCAGTTGGATGAACACGGCCATGATATCGAAACCAATTTCAAGGACCCGGAACATCCGCTGCAACTGGTTTTTGTCTGCGCCATGTGGCTGACCGGTTTTGATGCGCCCACTCTGTCCACCCTTTATCTGGACAAACCCATGAAAGACCACACCCTGATGCAGTCCATCGCCCGTGCCAACCGGGTGACTCCCTTTCAGATCAATGGGGTGGTCAAGCGCAACGGTGAAATCGTTGATTATTACAATGTTTTCCGTAACATGAAAAAAGCCCTGAACGCGTATGCCAGGGTGAAGAAGAGTCGGAAAACGCTCCGGTGCGGGACAAAGAGCAACTGTTCGGGCTATTGGACGATGCCATTGAACAGGGCATGGCCTTCTGTGGCGCACGGGATATTGATGTGGCCGCTATCCTGGCAAACCCGCGTGTTTTTAAGAACATCGGCCTGTTCAACGCTTATGCCGACATTTTGTTGAGCAATGACGAGTGGCGCCGAACCTTCAATGTTTATGAAAACACCATCACTTCCCTGTATGAAGCTTGTAAGCCGGAGGTGCTGGAGCGCGGCGCCGGCCGGACAGTTGTTACGCCATTACGCAGATCGACGCCAAGAACACTTTCTGTGCATCTCCTTAAACGGCGCCAATGAGGTTATCACCACGCGCGTGGTCTCCATCGGTCTGGTCAACAAAACCCAGGTCCACCCGCGCGAAGTTTTTGCCGATCCCATTACAGACCGGGCCTCGGCGGTTGTCTTGGCCCACAACCACCCCTCCGGCGACATGAAGCCAAGCAAAGAGGATCTCGCCATCACCCAACAGCTTAAAGAAGCCGGCGCAACCCTCGGCATCACCGTGTTGGATCATATTATTTTCAGTTCTAAAGGGCATTATAGTTTTTTGGAGAACCGA
>JAOZRC010000486.1:0-2234 GCA_029940345.1 Desulfobacterales bacterium | reverse complement strand
ATCTGTGATGGCAAATGATGAATGGTTGTTTATTGTTCACCGTTTTTTTTAAACCAACATGGTAACGCCCATGAAAATCTGCATACTGGTAAACGACTTCAAAAAACCCTGGGCCGAGGCAGGGAAAAACAATGCAAGGGCTATCAGCAGAGAACTTGCCAAAAGAAATGAGATTTTCTTTATCGGATGTTCCGATGAAACAGTATCGTTCGATTTTGAAGGATCACAGGTTTATCTCTTCAAATCCTGGTTTTATAATACCGTGCCTGCCAGAATTTTTTTCATTCAAGGCTATACAAACCTTGTTTTCAAAGCAGGTAAAATAATCAAGAAAGAAAAACCCGACATCATTTTATCCTGGTTCGAAACAGCCAGCACCTGTTTTTTTTCATTTCTTGTAAAATTATTCGCTCGTTCAAAAGCAAAACTCATCCATGCCGTATGGACAGACTGGTATTGCCTGCCCAAACTGCGCCGCCCCTCCCACTTTCTTACGGAACACTTGCCCCATTTTATTTTAAACAACAGGCTTACAAGCAGAACAGGGCTTTATTTCGCTGATGAGATCATAGCGACAAGCAGATACCTTGCAGATCGGGTTGAATCACTCGGTTTCTCAAAAATTCACTTTATACCGGGAGGTGTTGATACAAAAATTTTCAACCCCTGCTTTTCCCCGATCATTGCAACCTGCGAAAAAACTGTCATCGGATATGTTGGCCACCTGAGCCATACAAAAGGTGTGTCCTTGCTTATAGAAGCCATATTGCCTATGCTCGAAAAAGAGGATTTGCGCCTTATAATGGCTGTGACGGATGGAGAAGAAGAAAAAATCGTCCGCAAACTCGATCATCCGAGGATAACGGTATTCAACATTATCGAACCGCCCGCAATCTACAATGCCTGCGATCTTGTCATTATCCCAAGACGTTTTTCATACGGCACGGCATCATATCCCAATGTCGCACTCGAAGCCATGTCATGTGAAGTTCCGGTTCTGTGCAGCGATCTGCCGGCCATGAATGAAATCGTTTTTGAAAACCGGACAGGTTTTTTTTTCGAGCCAAACGACATGAATGCCCTAAGAAAGCGTATAAAAGAATTGATAAAAGATAAAAAACTCCTCAGGCAGGTGGGAAAAAACGCCCGGAAAATGGTGAAAAAAAACCTTGATTGGAAAGATATAAGCTTGAAAATCGAGGAATTGCTAAAAAAAATTTCCCCGTAAAACTATAAGGATTTGGTTTAGCATGGCAAAAACCAGAATTTTTTCGGCCAATGAGGAAAACAGGCTCCGGTGGGACAGCTATGTCACAAAATCCGAACACGGAACTTTTTACCACCAATGGGGTTGGCAAAAGGTTGTCAAAACATCCTTGGGCCATCAGCCTTTTTACCTGGCAGCAGAAAAACAGGGCCGCATCATAGGCGTTCTCCCCCTGTTCCTGGTAAAAAATCCCCTTACAGGCCGATTTCTTGTTTCCGTACCCGGAGCCAATTACGGCGGAATTTGTGCGGATGACCCGGATACATCGAACATGCTGCTTCAAAAAGCCAAAGCATTATGCAAAAAAACAGGAGCCGCATACCTGGAATTGAGAAATTCAGACCGACCCGGTTTCAGCCTGCCGGCTAACGACTCTTTTGCAACGATCTTGATTCATCTTGACAAAGATCCTGCCAAAGTCTGGCGCAGTTTCAGAAAATCTGTCCGAAACACGGCAAGAAAAGCGACCAGGGCAAAAATAAATATCGAATTCAGATCAAACCAGCCCGATACAATCCCTATCTTTCATGACCTGTATTCAAGAAACATGAAACAACTCGGCTCTCCGTGCTTTGGCCAAAGTTTTTTTACATCAATAATCAGGCAGTTTCCAAACGACTCCAGGATCGTGACAGCCGGAATCGGTAATAAAATCGTGGCAGTCGATTTGATCGTTTTTTTCAAAAAGAGCATTCTTTCTCTTTACGCCGGCACTGACCATAATTACCTGAAACTTGGTGTGAACACCCTTTTGACATGGGAGGAAATCCGATACGGATGTACAAACGGTTTCAAACGATACGATTTTGGCCGCAGCGCTTTCGGTTCCGGATCATTTGATTTCAAAAAACGGTGGAACGGAGAAATTCACAGGCTTTGTTACAATTATTTTCTGCACAAAGAAAAAAAACTTCCTCTCAAGAATCCTCTTTCCCCCGGTTATCGTATGGCTTCGGGGATATGGAAG
>JAOZRC010000485.1 GCA_029940345.1 Desulfobacterales bacterium | reverse complement strand
CCAGATTGATCTGAATACACTTAAAATTGCCAAAGACACGTTTATCGAAAAGGAGCTGAAAGAGTTTTATTCCGATTTGCTCTACACAGTCGATCTGCAAACCGGTCCGAGCTACATTTATATTCTTATCGAACACAAAAGCTACGGTGACAAACTGGCGCCGCTTCAAATCTTAGAGTATATGCCCCAGATATGGCGGCTGCACCTGAAACAGCATCCGAACACACTTCTGCCGCCAGTCATTCCGTTGCTTCTGTATCACGGGCGCAACAAATGGAAGGGGCGTAAATTTTCAGACCTGATGGACGAACCGGGTTCAATGCTGCCTGAATATATCCCTGATTTCAAATATATTCTGCTTGATTTGACGCAATATTCTGATAGAAAGATCAAGGGTGCGCTTTTGTGCCGTGCGATCTTACTGCTTTTCAAGCATATTCACGCCCCGGACTTTGAGGAGCGGCTGGTTGCCATTCTCACGATGTTGAACGAACTGAAAAAATCCGACAACGGTTTTCGTTACCTGGAAGCTATTTTCAGATATTTGCACAGCACGGCAGATATTTCATCTGATAAAATCAAAAAGATAGTGAACCAAAACCTGGATTTCGATAAAGGAGCGTTATTTATGACTTTAGGGGAAAGACTTAGAAAAGAAGGATTTGAACAAGGTGTTCAACAAGGTGTTCAACAAGGCGTTCAACAAGGTGTTCAACAAGGTGTTCATGAAGGCTTGTTAGAGGCGATTGATCTTGGCCTGTTACTTCGTTTTGAAGATCAATCCCAAGGGCTGATGAAAACCATAAGTCAAATTGATGATGTTGAGAAGCTGCGAGCGATTATAGAGACGCTGAAAAGTGCCAAAAATGTATCTGACCTGCGTTGGGTGATTGAGCATTAGTTATCTTTTGTGGCTATCTTGCATTTTGAATGACAGCATAAGAAAAACATGGATAAAACAGTCAATCCGCATGATAAATTGTTCATGGAAGTTTGGAGCGATAGTAATCGTTGCGGATTTTTTGCAAAATTAAATCTTTATAAATTTTGATAGGAAATAGGGGGATATATGACGGCGCTGCTTCAGGAAGTTTTTCAAAAAGCGTCCTGCCTGCCCGTGCATTTTCAGGATATGCTGGCTAAAGAGCTGCTGCTGGAGTTGGCGTGGGAAGACAAATGGGACACAACATTAGAAAAATCTCAGTCGGCCTTGGATAAATTGACGCTAAGAGCGATGAAGAAATACAGAGAAGGGAAAACCGTGGAAAAAGGATTTGATGAATTGTGAAATCGCATCTTACCGATGACTTTCTCAAATGTTTTTCCAAATTGCCGGAGAGGATAAAAAGACTTGCCCGTGAAAATTATAAACTGTGGTCAGACAATCCTTACCATCCTGGCCTTTCATTTAAAAGAGTTGGAAAGAAATATCCTGCCTATTCTGTCAGGATCAGTCTGGGCTGGCGGGCACTGGGTTTCAGAGATAAAGATACGATCGTTTGGTTCTGGATCGGTTCGCATCCGGAGTATGACCGAATAATCAAAACTTTGTAAAACCAACTATAACAACATTTAGAAAAGGAGGAAAACATGAACAAAAAACTGACAATCGGATGTATTGCTATCGTAGCGCTGATCTTTTTTGCAGGGCTTATCGTCAACCCGGCCGGTGCGGCCGACAAAATTAAATGGGGAGTTCTGATCGACCTTTCCGGCCCCACTTCGGACTGGGGCAAAACGCTGGTTAAGGGCCAACTGGATGCGATGCGCTGGATCAATACAAATGGCGGTATTAATGGAAAAGAGCTGAAGCTCATTGTAATTGATGATGGTTACAAGGTACCCAGAGGCGTGGCCGGTTACAACCGACTCGTCCAGTCCGAAAAGGTACTCGGTCTATACATCCAATCAACGGGAACCACTATGACATTGGTAAAAAAGATCGTTGCCGACGGCGTTGCCACCATTGCCGCTTCATTTACATCCAAATTTCAAAATCCGGACAAGACGCCTTTCAGCTTTTTTGTATCTCCGTCGTATGCAACCATGGGGCGTATCTCACTGAAATGGATCAAGGATAACTGGAAAGACAAAAGCCGCAACCCCAAGATTTGTTTTCTATACCCGGATAACAAATATGGAAAGGATATTCTGAATACTTGCAAAGATTATGCCAAAAAAATAGGCGTCGATGTAGGACCCGATCAGGTTATCAACTGGCCAACTAAAGATGCCACGGTGCAATTGACCAATATGAAACGCTACGATCCCGATTTTGCCTATATCACGTCCACCGCGATGAACGGTGCGGTTATCCTGAAAAATGCCAAAGCGCTCGGATTACGCACTAAATTTATTTCCAATATCCGTACGTTTGAAGAAACGCTGATTGATTTAAGCGGCGGCGCTGCAGAAGGAACGTATGGTGTGGGGCCTTTTGCGCCTTATGGCTCCGATGTGCCCGGGATGAAAAGGATCGTGGAAGTTCATGAAAAGTGGCATAAAGGGGATAAAGGCACCAACGTTTATATCGAAGGCTGGGTGAATATCCTGGTGGTTGCCGAAGCGCTTAAAAAAGCGGATGCGGCGGGCAACCTGACTCCGGATGGCATCCGCAACGCGCTGGAGCAATTTAAGGACTTTGATACAGGCGGCTTGGCACCACCGCTCACCTGGACTTCAAAAGACCATCGCGCCAGCATGACGGCCAAAATCTATGAAATTAAGGGAGCTAAATTCGTAGACACCGTCGGTTGGATTGAACTTCCCCGTGATCAGGAATATTTTGGAAAATAATAATCCGGATGGAAAAATCCCAAAAATTATTCCTTAAAAGCTCCGTGAGAGCGGCATATTTGTAGTACAAATATGCCGTCCTGACGGGACTCTGAATGAATTACACAGATCGAATTTATTTGTGATTTCAAAACAGTCATGCTTAAAGTAAACAATATCGAAGTTATTTATGACGACGTCATCCTGGTACTCAAGGGCCTTTCCCTTGAAGTGGAAGAAGGCAAGATCGTTGCGCTTTTAGGTGCCAATGGAGCCGGCAAGACCACAACGCTGAAAGCGATATCCGGTCTTTTGAAAGCTGAAAACGGCCAGGTTACCGACGGTACCATTGAATTTAGAGGGCAGCGCATCGACAAGATGGAAGCTGAGGAAATCGTGCGGCGCGGTATATTCCAGGTAATGGAGGGGCGCTATGTTTTTGAAAACCTGACAGTGCAGGAAAATCTGATTGCCGCTTCACGCACTTGCCGCAGCCGAAAAATTCTAAAAGAACGCTATGAAACTGTGATGCACTATTTCCCGCATCTGCAAAACTTGCAAAACCGTCTGGCCGGATACCTGTCCGGCGGTGAGCAGCAGATGCTGGTTATCGGAAGAGCGTTGATGGCCAGCACCCGTTTAATGATGCTGGATGAGCCATCCCTGGGATTAAGTCCCATCCTGGTGGCGGAAATTTTTAATATATTAAAACGGCTTAACGAAGAACAAAACATTACCATACTCCTGGTTGAACAAAACGCTCACCTGGCGCTGTCAATCGCCGAACGCGGCTATGTGATGGAAAATGGTAAGATTGTTCTGGATGACACGGTTGATAAGCTCAAAGCGAACGAAGATATTAAAATGTTCTACCTGGGGCTTACCGAAATGGGTGCCAAGCGGAGTTACCGGGATGCCAAATTTTATAAACGCCGGAAACGGTGGTTGACTTAGGAAATTACCAAATGTAGGGTGGGTGCAGCGAAGCGGCTTGATTCATGCTGGCGACCGAAAGCTGACAGATGGTGGGTTTCGCTTCGCTTCACCCACCCTACGTTTTTTAAGGAGAAGCGAATGGCTAAAATCGGAATATTGGGTTGTGAAAGCGTTACCAACGAAATGAATTGCGTAATGATCGGCTGTCTGGGAAATTTACGCAGCCGGGAGGGTCTGTTTAAGGATTATCCGGAAGATGATCCACCGGAACTGGTGGGAATTATCAATTGCGGCGGCTGCCCAACGGCTGTCGGATCAGACCGGATTTGGCAAAAAGTTCAGGCGCTTGTCGATTACGGCGTCAATGCGATACATCTGAGCTCGTGCCTGGTTCAATTGTGCCCCTTTAAAGACGCTTTTATAACAACCATCCAAACCGATCACCCAGATATTAAAGTAGTGGAAGGCACGCATTTCTTTCATGATGAGGATGCCTTTAAAACCGGCGTTAAAGAATTGCTTTCTCAGCGGGTTGTAACGCCGCAACGAATGAATGATCTGGTCTTTAAACGGATAAAACTGCCTGACGAAAAAAGCTGAAAATATGGGCATATTTCTATCCGCTTAAAAAAATTCGACCTGTGCAATTGAAATTAAAATTCCTTAAAAGCTCCGTAGGAGCGGCATATTGGTAGCTGTTAATCATTTTCAGATTACGTCAGAGCCCCATCGGGGCGGCATATTTGTAATAAAATCGGCTTTCGAGCTATCATTATTCGGAATCTGGGATAATTAGCAGTCGTTCCAAGTAGATTTTTCGAAGACGAACATGCCGTCCCGATGGGACTCTAAATCAATTGTACAGGTCGAAAAATTTCAGCATGCTGTGGAATAACTTCCAACTTCTTTAAGGATCATAAGTTTGCCAGCGATTCGGAGAATACGGTGAATACACATTGACCTGATTCGGGCCTTTCAT
>JAOZRC010000484.1 GCA_029940345.1 Desulfobacterales bacterium | reverse complement strand
TGGCTCTCAGATAAATCTATAGAAATAATTTGGACCGCATGATTGGGGGGCTATTGTCCATGATGTGAAAACCCTTAAAGCCAAAATCCGTCCCGATGACGAAAGAAAGTATAACAGCCCCTGGAACATCGCCATGGATTTCACCCTGGACTTGAGCTTCAGTCCCAGTGAAATCGAAACCATGCTAAGTGAGTATAGCCTGGAAAAAGGGATTAAACCAGACATTCCCAAGATAGCTGAAAAACTCTACTATTACACATCCGGCTATCCATATCTCGTGAGTAAACTCTGCAAGTTCATTGATGAAGAGATTATGCCGGCAGGGGAAAATCACAACTGGTCGGTTAGTGATGTGGATGAGGCGTTTACGATGATTGTTCGAGAAAATTACACCACAACACTGTTCGACAGTTTAACCAAGAACCTCGAAAATCATCGGAATCTGCATGACAATGTGTTTAATATCGTGATTAACGGCAAGAAAATTCCTTTTAATATTAACGTGCCTGTAATTAATTTAGGATACTTATACGGTATTCTCACCGATTCTGAAGAAGGCTGTAAATTCATAACCGGATCTATGAACAACGTATTTACAGCTATATGTTGACAAAACTGTTGACATCCGAGCCGGAATTGATGCCAGCCTCACAGCCTGAATATCATGCGGAAAAAGGGCTGAATGTCCGATTGGTTTTAGAGAGATTCCAAATTTTCATGAAGGAACATTATTCCCACAAAGATCAAAAATTCCTCGAGCATGAAGGCCATATCTTATTTCTCTCCTTTCTCAGGCCGATCATAAACGGAAAAGGATTTGAATTCAAAGAACCGAATGTGTCCGACGAACGCCGGGTGGATATCGTCATCACATATAAAAACAGACGCTATGTGGTGGAACTCAAACGCTGGTACGGCCCCAAAGCCCACCAGGAAGGTCTGAAGCAGTTAAGCGACTACCTTGACATGTATTCACTGGAGCAAGGATATCTGCTGATCTACGATTTCAGTAAAAACAAGGCATATAAGCAGGAGGAGATTGTGTTTCAGGATAAGCGGATTTTTGCTGTGTGGGTGTGACAACGGATAATTGGCAATTGATCTCCCGTTTTCGGAAAATCTAAAAGCTGCTGAGATGACCTTTAAAAAGTGGAAAACAGCGCTACCAACGCCCGGACACTGCCGCTTGTTACGAGGCTCTGCCCTCATCATTATACACATCTGTGGTTAAAACTTACAATTTGTGTGTGCAAAATAGCACAGCGGAAAAAAAGCCCTGAAAGGGCCTGCTGTAAAGCCCAGGGCATCGCCCTGGGTCCGCAAATATCGTGAGTTCAGCCCTGAAAGGGTGAGCTATTGTGAAAAAGGCCGAGATAATTGCCGTTAGCATGCCCTTTCAGGGCTGAGACCAAAATATTCACCTGACCCTGGGCGATGCCCTGGGCTTTAGAAGCACGCGCTTTCAGCACTTATCGCAAAGGTTATAAATTTGTGTATAACGATGAGGGCAGAGCCTCGTAACAAGCAACTGATCAGACTGTGTCCCACCTTATGCCGGTAGCCGAAAACAGCAATTCATGCTGTGATTCCATTATGGATTGTTCACTAACCATTAATAAAGGAGGGGATTGTATCGAAGGAAGAAGTCTTTACGGCATAATGTATTAATCTGCACCGTTTACAGTACCGTTTGCCAGATAATTTCCAATTTTTCCTTTAAAGCTTTTACATTTTGTGCTAATCGTGTCTAATACCATTTGCGAAAAATAAACTACCAAGCAATTTCTAAACCATAAACCTAAAAAAGTTATGGTTTCAGGTGTCAGTGTTCAGGTGTCAGGATTTAGTCAGGATAAAAGAAGATAATAAATACGATGTATCACTTTATTTTAAGTGTCCCGAGCTTGTTCACCACAATTCCTGACACCTGAAACGGATTGCCATAAATTTTTAATAAGATAATTTTTTTATTTCACTCGTCAGTCACAAGTTCTCGTAACGCACTGAAATAATTGATATTTAAAAAATAAGTGCGGAAATCATAATTCCAATAAAATCAGTGAGTCAGCAAAACTCGCTTTCAAAATGATCAAGAACTTATGACTGTCGAGATTTCATATCAGGCGATTATTTAGCGCAAATGGTATAATGGGCCATTTACTGTAATAAATTGTATCTTAAATAAAAGAGTTTTAAAACGAGCAAAAACCAATTACTAAAGGAGGTCAAAATGAGGATCGTAGTAAGAATTACCGTTCTGGGATTGGCTATCGTGTTTGGAACCACGAGTTTGACAAATGCAACGGAAATCGGCGTGGCATGGGTCGGAAAGTCCGGCATGACGTTAAGAGTTGTAAAGGGATTCGAAAAGGGAATTCGGGAACTGGCTCCTGAAATTCGAATCGAATACCGGAAGGAACTCGGATCGATCGACGAACTTGCCACCATCGTAGACCAATGGGAAAAAAGTAAGCAGGGCATTATCCTGCTGAGATCAAACGCCGCCAAATGGCTCGGCAAAAATCCGCCCGCCATACCGACTTTCATCGGCGGATGCAATCATCCGGTTTATCTCGGTGCGATGAAGAGTCTCGAATCTCCGGAAGGCAATATCACCGGTGTGACGTATTACCTGCCCATGAAACATCAGTTTAAGATATATAAGGCCATTGTGCCGAATTTAAAATCCATATTGCTTTTGTTAGAGGAAGGCCATCCCGGTTCAGAGGTGGATCGGGAAGAAACCAAAAAGGTCTGCAAGGAAATGGGAATCACGTATAATGAAAAATATTGCTCTTCTTTAGAAGATGCGACTGCCGCTGTTGGTGAATACAGTGGAAAAGTATCTGCCATTATTTTCGGTAACCAGGCACTGCTGTTCGACAATGCGAAAGAGATCATCAAAAAGGCCGCCAAAATACCATTTTTATCTTACACCTCAAGACCGGTGAAAGCCGGAGCCTTGGGCGGATTTGTCTCCGATGACTTCAAACTCGGCCGTATACTGGCAAAGTCCGTCGTCGAAGTCCTGATTGAGAAAAAACCGATCAAGGATGTTCCTGTCAGAGTCGATCCGAATCCGAAATTCTTCATTAATTCTCAAACCGCCGAGTCGCTCGGCATTGAAATTCCTTTCGAGATTCTGGAAGCTGCGGAAATAATTGAGAAGTAGTAATAAGGAGTAATACTGATGTCGATGAAACTCAAATTCAGGGACAAGCTTCTTGCACCGATTTTGATAATACTGGCTATTGGTCTCGGTTTTTCAACGCTTTTAACGTATTACATTTCTCGAAACGATGTTCAGAAATTGATCGAAGCCCAGATGCTTCAAATAAAAAATTCCACGAAGAAACATCTTTCAGCGTGGTTAGATCGTACAAAAACAGACATCGCCGCCTGGAGCGAACAGAAACATTTTAAGATCGCATTCGAAGATTCTTTCATCGGCAAATCAGCCCGAAAACATGCAAACGCTCACTTGAAAAAAATAAAAAAGGAATATCAATTCTACCGTAACCTTCATTTGGCGGACCCGGCCGGTTTCGTGATTGCGTCGTCAGACCCTCGGGTGAATAAGACTTTAAACGTTTCCGATTTTAATTTTTTCAGCATCACAATGAGCGGAGAGTCTTACGTTTCAGACTTGGTGCGGATCGGAACCGACGAATCACTGGCCTTTGTGATTTCGTCGCCGGTAAGAAAAATGGACAAAGTTATCGGAACGTTGTTCGGAATCATTGATCTTGAGCGCTTCAACAAGACATTCATCGATCCCGTAAAAATCGGTGAAACGGGACGCGCCTATATTTTCAACACAAGTGGTCTCGTTATCGCCGATAAGGAAAGATCAAATATAGCGGTTCTCAATATCGGGGATTCGGATTACGGCAGAAAAATGATCGAAAAAAGGGAAGGTATCCTGTCATATAATGACAGCCAGACGAAAAAAATGGCGGCTTTCGGCGAAATCATAGGAATGGGCTGCTTCCTGGCCGTCAGTGCCGACAGCTCGGACATCATGGCTCCTGTGAATAAACTCGGCAAGATCAGCCTTGCTTTTGCCTTTGTCCTTATCGTCGTGGTTTCCCTGGCAATCATCTTTATCGTACAAAGCATTGTCACACCCCTCACGGGAATCATCGAAAAAATTTCTGCCGGAGACCTTTCGGCAAATGTCGATTTTCTGCCGGGAAATGATGATCTTGGTATTTCGATCAGGAAAATGATCTCAAATATCAAAGGCATAATAACCGATATAAACGGCCTGACAAACGCTTCCCTGGAAGGTAAACTCGACATCCGCGGGGATGCGGACAAATTCGGAGGCGAGTATGCAAAAATTATCCACGGGGTGAATGCGACACTGGATGCGGTGGTCGCCCCTTTAAAAACCACGGCCAACTTTGTTGACCGTATTTCCAAGGGCGACATCCCTGAACCGATAGAAGAGGAAGACAAGGGGGACTTCAACGAGATCCGGCTTAACCTCAACACCATGATCAAAAATCTCATTCGGTTCGCCGTTGATGTCCAGAAAGCCGCCGGGCAGGTAGCTTCCGGCAGTGAGCAGTTGAGCAGCAATGCGGACCAAATTTCCCAGGGCTCATCCCAGCAGTCTGCCGGTGTTGAACAGATATCCAGTTCCATGGAACAAATGAGCGCCATGGTCTGTCAAAATGCTGAAAATGC